>JAURFX010000008.1 GCA_030834065.1 Gammaproteobacteria bacterium | reverse complement strand
TCAGCATGCAGTAATAATATCAGGCTCCTCACATCCTGAGCTTGCACAACAGATCGGAAAATCACTTTCCATTAAACCTGGAAAAGTCAGTGTTGGTTCATTTAGTGATGGTGAGGTCAATATTGAAATCCTTGAAAATATAAGAGGTAAAGATGCTTTTTTAATCCAGCCTACTTGCCCTCCTGGACATAAGCATTTGATGGAGCTTCTTGCGCTGGCTGATGCCTGTAAAAGAGCTTCTTGCTCAAGAATAACGGCGGTAGTGCCTTATTTTGGATTTGCAAGACAAGACAGAAGGCCGCGCGCAACACGAGGTCCTATCACAGCAAAACTGGTTGCAAAATTAATAGAAACCTCTGGTATCGATAGGGTTTTAACAGTGGATCTTCATGCTGAGCAAATACAGGGTTTTTTCGAGATACCCGTTGATAATGTCTATGCCTCCCCTATCCTCTTAGGAGACGTTTGGAAACAAAATTATCCAAATATGGTAGTGGTATCTCCAGATGTAGGAGGAGTAGTCAGGGCTCGAGCACTGGCAAAACGTCTAGATGACACAGAGCTTGCAATTATTGATAAAAGACGTCCACAAGCTAATGTTGCTGAAGTCATGAATATTATTGGAGATGTGAAAGATAAGACATGCATTATCATAGATGATTTGATTGATACCGCAGGAACCTTATGTGCTGCAGCTTTGGTTTTAAAGGAAAATGGCGCATCCAAGGTAGTAGCTTATATAACTCATCCGGTCTTATCGGGTCCGGCAATTAGTAGAATCCAATCGTCCAATCTCGACGAGCTCGTAGTAACTAATACCATTCCGCTCAATGAAGAAGCCGCCTCATGCACTAAGATCAGACAACTTTCTATTGCTGATTTGCTGGCAGAAACACTTAGAAGAATTTCCGATGAAGAATCTGTAAGTTCTCTGTACGTAGACTAGCATTTGCTGTTAGAATAGCGCCCTTGGAGAAATGTTATGAGTAATGATTTTGAACTAAAAATTGTTGATCGCGAAAATCATGGAACTGCTGATAGTCGTCGATCAAGGTCTAAAGGTTTTATTCCGGCCGTTCTTTATGGGGCCAAAAGAGATCCTCGACATTTGTTGATTGATTCAAATAAGTTTCGTCAATTTATGGAGAAAGACTCCTTTTATACGTCGATTATTACATTGACAGAGGAAAAGGGTCCTCAGTCGGTTATCATCAAAAGCATACAAAGACACCCTTCAAAACAATTTCCAACTCATGTTGACTTCTTAAGGGTTCGTGATGATGTCGCCATCACTTTACATGTGCCTCTTAACTACGTCGGGGATGATATTGCTGTAGGCGTGAAAGCTCAAGGCGGTGAATTTTCAAAGCTAGTATCTGAAATTGAAATTAGTTGCCTCCCGAAAGACTTACCAGAGGCTATTGAAGTAGATATAAGTGCTATGGAGTTAAACCAGGTATTACGTTTATCTGAAATTACCCTGCCTAAGGGTGTTACCTCGTTAGCACTCGCTGCAGAACAAGACCCAGGAATAGCAACAATTCAACTACCTAAACGTCAGGAAATTGAAAAAGAAGTGGTCGAGGAAACAGATGCCAAAGGTGAAGATACAACTGAGGCAAGAACTGAAGAAGCTTCAGCTGCTGCTGAAAATTCTGAAGAATAGATAGTTCTTTGTCCCTTATGGGATTCACATAGAATTTATTTATGGATACTGTTCCTAAAATTATCATTGGACTTGGAAATAACGGTGATAAATATTTACCTACCAGACATAATATCGGATTCTGGGTCATTGATTTTTTGGCAAATACTCAATCTGTTGCTTTAAAAGAAAATATAAAGCTTGGAGGCTTTATAGCTGAGCTGGAACTTTTTTCTCACAATATTAGAATTATGAAGCCCTCAGGCTTTATTAATGGATCAGGCCTAAAGATCAAACAAATTTCAGACTTCTATAAATTGGAGAGCACAGATATGCTAGTAATCCACGATGATATCGATCTAGAGGTAGGTAAATGCAAATTAACTTTTGGTGGCAGTAGCGGAGGACATAATGGTCTTAAAGATATTATTGCTCATCATGGCAAAGATTTTTTCAGGCTCAAGATTGGTATTGGTCGTCCAGGCTTTGGTGACTATGATGCTATTACAAATTATGTGCTTAATAAACCCAGCCCAGAAGATCAGGAAAAATTATTAAAAAGCGTAGAACTATCGGTACGGATGATTGAACTACTATTTAATAAAAAAAATATTGAGCTTGCTAGAACCTTTTTACACACAGAATCAAAATTATGAATCTAAAGTGTGGCATTGTCGGTCTCCCAAATGTTGGAAAGTCGTCACTTTTTAACACTCTAACAGCTCAAGCAATACCTGCAGAAAACTACCCTTTCTGTACCATTGAACCCAATGTCGGTATTGTACTGATACCTGATAAAAAACTTGATGAAATTGCCTCAATTGCCCTTTCAAAACAGAAAATACCAGCCGTCATTGAATTTGTAGATATTGCAGGTCTTGTATCTGGTGCATCCAAGGGAGAGGGTTTAGGTAATAAATTTTTATCACATATCAGGGAAACTCATGCAATTATTCAGGTAGTACGTTGCTACGAAGATAAAAATATTACCCATGTGGATGGGAACATTGACCCTATAAGAGATATCGAGACCATTAATACTGAATTATTGCTAGCAGATCTTGAGGTGCTTGTTAAAGCAAAAGAAAAAAACGCTAGAATTGTAAAAAGCGGAAACAAGGAAGCATTAAAAAAGGAATCTGTTTTTGCTTCCTTAATTCATTCTTTGGATCAAGGTATTGCTCTAAGAAAATTAAATTTAGAGAATAGCGAAATATCTTTGGTTAAAGACTTAAATCTTATCACCCTTAAAAAAATTCTATATGTCCTTAATATCTCTGAAGATGATCTTCTTGAGCCTAATCATCTAATTTTAGATGCCAAAAACTATATTAATAGCATTGGCGAAGAATCAGTCATGCTTCCTATTAAACTTGAATTTGAGTTAGCACTTTTAAATGAAGAAGAAAAAAATGACTATATGAAAAGTTACGGTATTAATGAAACGGGGCTTGCAAAGTTAATTCGATGCGCTTATGAATTGCTGGATCTTCATTCATTTTATACTGCAGGTCCAAAAGAAGCCCGAGCATGGACTATTTATCAAGGTGCAACCGCCCCACAAGCAGCTGGTGAGATTCATACAGATTTTCAAAAGGGATTTATTCGTGCTGAAGTGATTTCTTATGAAAATTATGTAAAACATCATGGTGAAGTCGGATCAAAAAATGCAGGAAAAATGAAGCTTGAGGGAAAAGAATATATAGTTAACTCAGGAGATGTCATTCATTTTTTATTTAATGTTTAATGAGAAAATTTTTATTTTTATTTTGCTTTATTAATATCTCACTTTTTGGTCAGGATTCTTTTCCCGATCATCCAATAGATATAATTACGCATGCCAGTCCAGGTGGAGGTACTGACACAACTGCGCGAACTATGGCTCTAGCTATTCAAAGTATCAATGATGTAGATATTGGGGTCTTTCCAAGAACGGGGGGAGGTGGTGTTGTTGCCATGAATTATTTTGATCGTCAAATTCATGACGGTCATAACATTCTTGCTATCACGCCCACGCACTTATTTGCGATGGCTAGAGGTCAAAGCACTGTAAATATTGATGACTTAATCGGCATAGCAAGAGCCACTGATGATCCTTTAGTTGTTATGGTGCATCAGTCGAGTCCCTTTCTCGACTTAAATTTCTTAATTAATTATGGTAAGTCGACTCCTATTAAGTGGGGTACCACTCAAGTTGGAGGAGTAGACCATGTTGCCGGTGCAATTCTTGCTTTAAGAGCAAACACTCAACTTGATGTTGTTCCCTTTTCTGGTGGTGGCCAAATTGTCACAAACCTAACAGGACAAACTATTGACGCCGCTGCCTTAAATCTTACAGAAGCATTTGATCAAATTGAGAGAGGAATCTTTAGGCCGTTGGCAGTCCTTTCCCCAAATAGAATATCATTGCTACCAAATGTGCCTACAGCAAGAGAGCTTGGCTATGATGTTGTGTTTTCAACTGTTAGAGGATACCTCGTCCATAAAGATACACCCTTGGAACATATAGAAACCTTACAAACGATTTTTTCATCTGGACTTAATAACCAAATATTCAAAGATTATCTGATTGGATCGGGATTAACGCAAGAGAGTATAGCGATTGGAGAGGAATGGGATTTACAAGTTAGAGAACTTTATGAAGATGCTAGGATCGCAATGCTAGAACTTGGAATCATACAAAACCCTGAAATATTAGAACAATACATGTCACCCTATTTCTTTCCAAGAGTATTAATCATAAGCATTCTAATTCTAAGCCTTTGGGCTATGTATAAAAACAGACACTCAAAACCATTCTTTGACCTGGGGTTCAATAGAACTATCAGTATCACAACTCTAATATTGATCGCCTCTGGCTTTCTCTTCTCTGTGCTCGGAGTCATTTTAGGCCTCTCTGTTTTGCTGATTTTATTGCAGTTTGCATGGGGACAAGAAAATAAGAAAATCTTATTTCTCGTGTCTGCGATTACACCAATCATGATCTATTTGATTTTTTCAATTTTATTAAATGTAAGATTTCCAGGAATACTATGGGCATAGAAACTTTAAATTACTTGCTCAATATTTTTCTTAATCCAGACTTAATATTTCTAATATTTATAGGTACTTTAGTAGGAGTACTTGTGGGTGCACTGCCTGGTCTTTCCTCATCCATGGCGATCGCACTACTGCTCCCTTTCACGTTATATCTTGAACCGATTGAATCAATTGCACTCATGTCTGCACTTTATTGTGCAGGTACTTTTGGTGGCTCAATTACTGCCATACTTATCAATGCTCCAGGCGCACCTCCAGCTGCCGCTACCGCCTTTGATGGATATCCTCTTGCACAGAGAGGTGAGGCTGGCAAAGCACTTGGAATATCCGCTATCTCGTCGGCTATAGGTGGAATCATCAGTGTATTCGCACTCTTATTTTTTGCTCCACTATTGGCAAGAATTGCCTATTCTTTTGGCCCACCAGAGTACTTTGCCCTAGCTCTCTTTGGGATTTCAATGCTTGCATCAATTGGTAGCGAATCACCTGTGAAAAATATTATTGGTGGCCTGATTGGATTACTGTTAGCGACAGTAGGCATTGACTTAATGACTGGGGTAGAAAGATTTACCTTCGGGAATCCTGAGCTTTATGATGGCATAGATTTTATTCCTGTATTGATTGGCCTCTTTGCGATATCAGAACTCATCAATCAATCACTAAAAATCAATCATGATCGTCTAGCCTTAGCTATTAATGCAGTCAAACTTCCAACTCTTAAAAATCTAAAAAAAATTAAAAATACGATCCTAAGATCGAGCCTTATTGGCACTTTTATTGGAGTTTTGCCTGCAGAGGGAAGCACGATGGCAGCGATGATCGGGTACAATGAGGCAAAAAGATGGTCAGCAAATCCAGAAAAATTCGGTACGGGTGAGATTGAAGGAATCGCCGGGCCCGAAGCAGCAAATAATGCTGCAACGGGTGGCGCAATGGTCCCTACCCTCGCACTTGGAATTCCTGGGAGTGCAACTGCAGCAATAATATTAGGTGGACTGCAGGTTCAAGGCTTGCGCCCAGGGCCTTATCTTTTTGAACAACAACCTGATCTTCTCTATGGTATTTTTGCATCGATGTTAATTGCCAATATACTTTTCATTGGGATAGGCCTCTATGGAGCAAAATATTTAAGTCGTGTTAGTTTAATTCCTATAAAAATATTATGGCCAATTGTCCTTTGTCTTTGTATCGTTGGCGCTTATGGTTTGGAGCAATCTATGGTCGATGTATGGATCATGTTGATTGCTGGGATTATTGGTTATGTATTAAAGAATTTTGGGGTAACACCTGCACCCATCATCATGGGATTAGTCCTTGGCACACTCATTGAAACTTCTCTTGCTCAATCACTGATATTGTTTGAAGGAAGTTGGTTAGGATTTTTCTCTAGGCCTATTTCCCTACTCTTTATTTTTCTTTCTTTAGTTAGCTTTTTTGGCAAATCACTTTATGCGACATTGAAAAAGATACTATGAAAAAAATTGAATCATTTACTCCGACTAATAACTTAAACTCAAGCTTTAAGGTCACTGATGAAATATCAAAATTTATTTTTGAAACAAAAATAAATGATATTCCGATTGAGGTGATTACGGCATCAAAAAAATCTATATTAGATGGGATTGGTCTTGCTATTTCTGGTTTGCATTCAGAGGCAGGCTCTATCGCATTTAAATATTTAACTAACTTGGGCTTACCATCAGGTCCTGCCTCGGCAATTGGGGCTAATAAAAAATGGCCCATGCGATTTGCTGCATTTTTGAATGGCTTAACCATGCACGCAGATGACTTCGATGATACCCAACTTGCGGTTGCTAAAAATAGAGTTTATGGACTGTTAACGCATCCGACGGCCCCATGTCTGCCTGCAGTCATTGCTGCTTGTGAAACAAAAAGGGCAACCGGGAATGATTTTCTCTTAGCCTATAACCTTGGCATTGAAGTTGAAACTAAAATATCTGAAGCTATATCTCCAAGACATTATCAACATGGATTTCATAGCACAGGAACATGCGGTGGCTTTGCTTCTGCAACTGCTATGAGTAAGCTTTTTGATTTCAACAAAGAGCAGATCAATAATTGCCTTAGCATTACAGCGTCACAATCCTCTGGGTTAAGAGAAAATTTTGGCACCATGACAAAACCGTTTCATGCTGGCAAAGCTGCTGAATCAGGGATTATTGCTTATGAATTAACTCAACTTGGTTTTAGCGCCTCTAATAATATACTCGAAGCACCTAGGGGATTTTTTCAGGCTCATGGAGGAGCATTTGATGAGTCGGCAATTATAGGGAAGCTTGGGGCCCCATGGACATTTAATTCTCCAGGAATTAGCATCAAGCCTCATCCTTCAGGCTCATTGACACATCCAGCAATGACTGCAATGCTTGAACTTATAGAAGAATATAAATTTTCTTCAGATGATATAAAAAAAATTTCAGTGGGCACCAATCATAATATGCCTAATGCATTGATACATCATCGACCCTTAAATGAGTACCAAGCAAAATTCTCAATGGAGTACTCGATGGCAATTCTTGCAATCGAACGGAAAGCAGGTCTTGAGCAATATCAAAATAAGTTTGTACAGAGAAAAGATATTCAAAACATGCTAGCTAAAGTAGATTTTTATATTGATCCGGTCGCAGAGGATTGCGGTTACAATAAAATGACATCCATCGTTTCGATTGATCTGGTGAATGGAAAAAAAATTACTAAAACGCTCGACTTTAGTAAAGGCAGTCCAGAAAATCCTATGACCTATGATGAGGTTTCTGAGAAGTTTATGGAGTGCGTAAACTTTGTTAACTGGCCAATAAAAAAGGCTAGGGAAATTATTAGTATAATAAGCTCAATAGAGGAATGTAATTCTCTAGATAGGCTATTCTCTAACTTTAGAGCAAATTGAATATGAATAATTTTAAAGATATTGGTGTCATAGTAGTTGGAGGGACAAGAAATATTGGGTTGGCAATAGCTGAAACCTATATTAATCTTGGCGCAAAAGTTTTTATTGTGGGTGGCTATTCTGAGGACAATCTAAATAAGGCATTAAGCAAACTAAAGGTTCTTTCAAACAATATTGAAGGATGTATTGCAGATATGTCAGATGAGAAAAATGTTCAAATGGTTTTTAAAAGTTTTGAACAAAAATATAAAAGCAATCCTCAAATATTGATTAATGGACAAGGATTTAGGCCACACAAAAAGTTTTTAGAAATTAATTCTGAAGAATTCAATGAAGTCATGAAGCGTAATGTTTTAGGAATGTTTCTGGCATCTCAAGAATTTTTTAGGAGATGTGATAGCACAGGATCAATCGTTAATTTAGGGGGACTGAGTGCTCATAAACCTGCAAAGGATAGAGCGCATGTCATTACCTCAAAAGCTGCAATTATTGGACTAACCAAGGCTCTTGCTGAAGAAGGTAGAAATAAAATAAAAGTTAATTGCATTGTTCCGGGAGTAATAGAGACAGAAAGGTCAATAGATCAGCCACAAGCAAGCTTTACGGATGAGCATAATTTTATCAAAGGAGATACTTCAGCTATTTCCCAGGCAGTTATCTCGATATCTGACTTATCGAATATTTATCTTACCGGCCAAACACTGCACGTGAATGGCGGTAGATGGATGCCCTAATATACCTTGTCTTCGCAAGATCGTGATAAATGGAATAAGCGATACCAAGATGGCTGGTATCAAAGTCGAAGTCACGCTTCCGAATATCTTATAAAAAGATTAACAGAGAATAGGTATCACCATGCTCTTGATCTTGGCTGTGGACTGGGAAGGAATATTAATTTTTTGAAAGACATTTGTGATCAAGTTACGGGGATTGATATTTCTAATGTCGCGATTCAGAAAAATATTGAAGCCACTTCAGATTTAGATAAGATTCACTGGCATTGCCTGGATCTTTGCAACCTATCGGAAATTGATTTCAAAGAATATGATTTGATTGTCATCGTTAGATTTATGAACAATAAGTTAATTCAAAAACTACCTGCCTTATGTCAACCTGGAACAGAATTTATTATTGAGCAACATTTAGAGACTGATCTCAAGGTAGCCGGCCCGACCTCAAGATCGCATAGGATGAAAAAAAATGAAATAAGAGAGTTATTAGATTCTTGTTTATTTTTAGATTTTTTTGAAGGAATAGACAATGATCCTGACGGGAAAACAGTAAGTTTGGTAAAATGTCACGTTAAAAATATTAGGGAATAAGTATGTCAGGAAAACTTATGGTCATTGCTTTCTTCTTAACAACACTTTCGGTGGTTGTACTGATGATTATTATCGCTAATTATCCTCAGCCCGAGCAGGCTGCTCAGACTGAGGAATTACAAACCATTCAAGAATAATTAACTTAAACCTCTTGGCTGAGCTTTAATATACGTATTAAATTACCCCCTAAGATTGCTTCTTTATCAGCATTCGTTAAATGGACAGAATTTAATATGATATCCATAGTATCGGGCCAGCCCAATGGCATATCAGTACCATAAACTACTTGAGAAATTCCCATTTCAGCTACCAAGTGCCTTAGCGCTTCATCAGAAAAAACCATAGTATCGGCAAAAATATTATTTCTAAGATAAGTTCTTGGCGGTTTCTTGTTTTGACAATTATCTGCCTGAATCGGGTCCACTCCAATGAAATCACCTGCCTCATTGAGAGAGGGGCCTCCAAACGCACTGCACGCTACCTCTGCCCTTCCAAAGTAAGAGGGCAAATAGCCACCTCCATGCGCACCAACAATCTTTAGATTTGGAAATCTATCAAAGGTTCCATCAAACATAAGTCTTGTAAAAAAGAATGCCGTTTCTAGAGGATTTCCAATGATATTACCTAAATCACCGTTAAAATCTAAACCCCCCTCAGCAATGATATTGCTGGATCCATTTGGGTGAATAAAAATTGGGACATCCAATTCCTCAGCCTTAGCCCAAAATGGATCAAATTCGGGTCCGGAGGGAACGACACCGTTAACATGACCACCAATTGATGCCCCCCTAAAACCTAATTGATTCACAGCATAATCTAATTGTTGTGCAGCAAGCTCAGGAAATTGAAGAGCCACAGAGGTCAGAGCCACGAATCGATCTGGATATCTCTCGACCCAAGCTGCAAAACCCTCATCTTGCACTTGAATAATATCAGCTGCCAACTGTTCATTATCAGCACGGTACCACCAGTACTGATTAGCGCTGATTACAGAAACATCGATCCCCCATTCATTCATCATATCCACTCTGCCTGGATTGAGGAGCCTAGATCCACCTATCCTTCTCTCGAGAGGAGTACCATTAATCACTTCCTCAACAGCCTGAATGGAAGCATGGGCATGAATATCAACTGTTTTAATTCTTTTTCCGTTAATTCGGACTTCTTTTCTTGTTTGCGTAAAAGCTCTTGGGACAAATGCCGTTCCAAGAACGCCACCTAGCAAGCCCCTTCTTGTTAGATTGATCATTAAATTTCCTTGTCTTAATTAAATATCTTATTAAGTGTACCACTTGGGCGCATGACTTTGTCAGTAAGCTCAGGGCTGGGATGATAATATCCACCAATTTCTGCTGACATTCCCTGAACTTGATTAAGTTCATTCATTATTAAATTTTCATTTTCATTAAGATTTTTTGAGATTTTAACAAACTCTTTGGCAAGATCGTTATCCTGTGTTTGCAATGCTAAGGCATCAGAAAAATATTTAATTAAATAGAAATGACTTCCTCGATTATCAATTTCGCCGCATTTTCGTGAAGGAGACTTATTTTTTAATAAAAATTCCTCATTCGCCTTGTGCATGCATTCAGCCATGATGGCTAATTTAGTATTACTGGTTTTTGTCGCCATATCCTCCATTGATACCGCTAGGGCTAGAAATTCCCCAAGTGAATCCCATCTTAGATGATTCTCTTTTAAAAGCTGCTGAACATGTTTTGGTGCTGACCCACCCGCACCTGTTTCATAAAGACAGCCACCTGACAGTAAAGGGACAATGCTAAGCATTTTTGCTGAGGTCCCAAGTTCTAAAATCGGAAATAGGTCTGTTAAGTAATCTCTTAGGACATTTCCAGTAACTGAGACTGCATCTTTACCATTTCTAACCTGCTCTAAAGTTTTTGTCATAGCTGATCTTGGGGGCAAGACCTCTATATCAAGTCCAGAGAGATCAAAATCTTTGATATATTTCTCAACCTTTTTAATAATTTCGTTATCGTGTGCTCTGTCTTTATCTAGCCAAAAAATCGTCTTGCTTTTTGTGGCAGTCGCCCTTGATACTGCGAGCTTTACCCAATCTTTAATTGCAATATCTTTGGTTTGACACATTCTCCATATATCACCCTTATCAACCTCATGATCTAGTATTACCTTCTTATTTTGAGTGGTGACAATCACCCTTCCATCCTCTGGGATTTCAAACGTCTTGTCATGCGATCCATATTCTTCTGCCTTTTGTGCCATAAGACCTACATTACTGACATTCCCAACTTTGGTAACATCCAATGCACCATTTTCTTTGAGGTTACGGATCATCTCATCATAAATGACTGCATAGGAACGATCTGGGATAATCGCTTTCATGTCTTGCGTCTCTCCCTGAGAATTCCACATTTTCCCCCCCGCTCTAATTGCTGCTGGCATTGAGGCATCAATTATTACATCGCTAGGGACGTGGAGATTCGTGATTCCCTTATCGGAATCTACCATGGCAAGTGAGGGTCCAGCATCGATAAGTTTTTGCATAAATTCTCTAATTTCAATCGCTTTTGTTGAATCCAGTTTATCTAGAAGTTGCTCAAGGCTTCCTAGTCCATCTTTAGACTTATACCCTGCTTGATCAAGCTCATTGCCGTACTTTGAGAATAATTCTTCAAAGAAAGTTTCTACTGCATGCCCAAACATAATTGGATCTGATATTTTCATCATGGTTGCTTTTAGATGAATTGAGTAAAGTATTCCTTCTTCTTTCGCTTTCTTCTTTTGATCATTGAGGAATCTTCTTAACGCTTTCACTGACATTCGAGCAGCATCAATGACTTCGCCTTCAAGAACTCTAAGGTTTTCTTTGAGTAGTGTTCTAAATCCTTCTTTGTTAACAAGTTCAATCTTAAGGACATCATCATGATCCATGGTTAAAGATTTTTCGCTCGCGTAGAAATCTCCATCATCCATATGTGAAACATGCGTCTTAGAGTCAGCATGCCAATTCCCCATAGAATGTGGATTAGCTTGGGCAAATTGTTTGACTGCTTTGGCAACTCTTCGGTCGCTGTTACCCTCTCTTAAAACAGGATTTACCGCACTCCCAAGAATTTTTTTGTATCGATCTGCATTAACTTTCTCTGACTTATTAGTCGAGTCGGGAAGAAATTCTGGCACTTTGAAGCCTTGTGATTGTAACTCTTTAATTGCAGCTTGAAGTTGTGGGATTGAGGCGCTTATATTGGGTAATTTAATGACATTGGCTTCAGGTTCTTTTACTAATAGACCCAAATAGGCCAAATCATCATCTTGCTTTTGTTCGTCTGTAAGATATTCTGGAAAACTAGCGAGAATTCTCCCGGCCAGAGAAATATCCCTCATTTCTATTTGCACATTCGCTTTTTCTAAAAAGAATTTAATTATAGGAAAAAGAGAATGTGTTGCCAGCGCAGGTGCTTCATCAGTATAGGTATAAATGATCTTATGTTGGGCCATAATAAAACCTTTGTAAATTAGATTAATTGAGAGCACTTCCCCAGAAATGCATGAGTATTATATACCCAAGAGAAGTCAGTCTCTAGTTTAGCTAACCAGAATACTTTTCAGGAAAGAAGCTTTAGTTAAGCACTCTTGGTACTCTGTTTCAGAATTCGAATCAGCAGTGATTCCTGATCCAATATTCATTTGAAATTTTTCTTTTACCTTATCAACGACCAGAGTTCTTATAGCCACATTAAACTGAGCATCATTCTCTGGGGAAATATAACCTATACAGCCCGTGTAGATCCCCCTTGAGGACTTCTCAATATGATTAATAATTTTCATAGTTGATAATTTTGGTGCACCGGTTATAGAGGCTGAGGGGAAGAGCGCCTCAAAAATATGCTTCATACTTACATCCGCCTCTGCAGATACACTAGAGGTCATTTGCCAGACACCAGGAAATGCCTCAAGTTTATAAGGCATATCAAGGAGTACCGATCCAGGAGATGCAATTTTACCCAAATCATTTCTAACCATGTCTGCAATCATGATGTTCTCGGAGTGATTTTTTTTTGATTTCTGAAGCTTATATGCATTCAAACGATCAAAGAAAAAGCTCTTTCCTCTGGGCATGGTTCCCTTCATAGGCTTGCATAGAATTTTCTTGCCAGTCTTTCTAAAAAATAATTCTGGAGATGCAGAAAAAAATTCCATTTCATCCATTTCTATATAGGCAGCATAAGGCCAAGTATTCAAATTAATGCTTTCTGATTTTTGTTTTACGCTCCTGATAAATTCAAAATACAAAGGAAATGTATAATTTACTTGGTAAGTATTTCCATGTCTGATTTCTTTTATGATAAATTCGATATTTTTATGGTACTCATCAAATGAAATTGATTTTTCACACGCTTTTAAATCTATTGAGGGTATAAGCTTAGGAGGAATACTATTTATTTTGTTAGGTTTTGAAAATACCCCAA
Source organism: Gammaproteobacteria bacterium (assembly GCA_030834065.1). GTDB lineage: Bacteria > Pseudomonadota > Gammaproteobacteria > Steroidobacterales > Rariloculaceae > JAURFX01. The sequence continues at coordinate 16,655 of JAURFX010000008.1, read as the reverse complement.
GACAAATAAGTGGATAGGGGCAGTCATAGTTAATTAGATCTCTTCCTAAAATCGGCCATCCTGCCTCATAAGCTATATATCCAGCAATGTATTTACCTAACGACTGATATCGTTCAATTTCTGACAATGCAAAGAGCACCTCATCTGAACTTTGCGCAATGATAAAGCTTTCCGGATTTTCAAAAGATAAAAATCCATGATCTATTGCCTTAATTTGAATCGTTTTTATCATTATTAAGTAATATTTAAAATGGCAGAGTATTTTTTATACAGATACACATTATTAGTATAATATTGCTTTTGCTGGTGATGTAGCTCAGTTGGTAAGAGCGGCGGATTCATAACCCGCAGGTCGGTGGTTCAAGTCCACCCATCACCACCACTATATCTATGAGTAGTTTTTCGTTCTTAAATCTAGAATTACTAAAGTTTATTTCCATTCTTTCTGCCTTGCTATTCATCTTATCGATTGTTTTTATTCCTTATCTAATTCTTAGATTACCGAGCAGCTATTTTGTGAGGGAACTATTTGAGCGACCCAGTCAAAACCTTATCGTAAATCTCTTAAGATACATTGTTGGATTTGTGCTTATAATTTTTGGATTAATAATGCTTGTAACGCCTGGGCAAGGTCTAATAAGCATACTGCTAGGCATTACGCTTATACCTTCAGCAAGAAGAAATAAGTTCATCATTTATTTGATAAGTTTAAAAGGCGTACAATCTTCATTAAATTTTATAAGATTAAAATTTAAGAAAGAAAAATTTCACTTTGATTAAATATCTGATCAAGTTTTTCTATAAATAACTGATCCCTTAAAGTGATTCCTCCAGACTCGTGAGTAGTGATATCAATCCGAAGCTTTCCCCACGAGAATATGATATCCGGATGATGATTCATTTTTTCAGCAATCTCACTTATCTTTAGCAGCAAATCCACAAGATTTTGATAATTACGATCTTTGATTACACAGGTAAGGAAAGTTTCATTACTTAGCTCCCATAAAGGATGCGACTGCAGTAATTTTTTAACGTCTTCTTGAGAAAGTAACTGGGGGGGCATCAATTCTCTTTAAAATTTAATTGCATGCTTATACTATAACAATAATTTATAATTTAATTATGTCTCAAGAAATTAAAAATCCTATTCAAAAAATTGAATCTACAAATACTCTTGAGGATGAACTTAATATCTATAAATCAGCCCTCCAAGAAATTCGAGACCTTCCGTTAGAGCCGTCGAACTCTCCAAGGATGACAGATCAATTATGGCACTTTGTAAGATGGTCAAAGTCAATTGCTAGGAATGCCCTTGATCGCGGCTCAAAATAGACTAAAACGTTTAGTCTTATTATTTTGCTTCTCGCTAGCTGCTCAGGTTTTCTCACAAGGAACTGATAAACCAATCATACTTGTTACAGGTGCTACTGGGACACAGGGAGGTGCGGTAGTTATAGCATTACTTAATGAGGGTTTTCAGGTAAGGGGATTAACTCGGAATAGTAATAGCGAAGCATCCCTAATCCTCTCAGAAATGGGCGTTGAGATGGTTGAGGGAGATTTTTCAGACTATGAATCATTACTCCATGCGATGCAGAATGTTTACGGTGTGTTTTCAGTTCAACAATATAGAGGTATCGGTACAGATACAGAGGTTGAATATGGAATAAATGTCATTGAAGCGGCCAAAGCCTCGAATGTAAAACATTTTGTCTATACCTCAGTATCAAAAGCACATCTTGATACAGGGGTGCCACAATTCGAAAGCAAGCTTGTCATAGAAAATCATCTGAGAGGCTCAGGATTGCCGTATACTATTTTCCGGCCTGCTTCATTTATGACTGCATTGATAGATCTTCTAAATAATCAGGAAGGTTGTAATGTCTCGGGTCCGTTGCCTTCAGATTTGCAGCGTACTTTTGTTGATCCTAGCGATATTGGTAGATTTGTATCTTTAGCTTTTTCAAATCCAGGTCAGTGGATTGGCATTACACAAATTATTGCTGGTGACAAATTGTCTTATCAGCAAATAATTGAAACCTATAATGTCATTAATCTTGGGTGCCTAAACTACCAACAACTTGAGTGGGAAGATTTTCTAGAAGATGCGACTGAGACCGATATTATTAGGGAGAGATGGTACCTCACAAACGAGGATCCTTTTGATTATGAGTCCTTTAAGGCTAGCTACCCTTGGACTAATAGTTTCTATGACTTCTTAATAAAATCTAATCATTAATGTGGTTTTCTGCCTCCGTAAATCTCTCAGGAGTTCCCATATCAAACCATAAAGAGTGCGTAACAAATCCTTTGAGTACCTGATTATCAATAGCTCTATCAAAGATCTCAGTGAGGCTCCGTTTGCCCGGAAGAAAACCTTCAAATAAACTTTTATCAAGGACACTTATTCCTGAGAAAGTATATTTTTTGTTTTGCTTTATGATTAATCCTTGCGCACTAATTCCATAGTCACTGTTGTTTTTCCAAGATGGATTACTCACCAGTACCAAATAATTATAAGCACTCAGTTTAGTGAGTTCTTTAAAGTCAAATTCTGTCAGAATATCCGAGTTAATGACTGAAAAACTACTTTTCTTGATCTTTGGAATAATATTGATTATTCCACCCGCTGTCTCAAGCGGCTCATCCCCCTCATGATGTATTTCAATATTTTCAAGATCATCTAATTCTTGCTCAAGATAAGCTTGAATTTTATCCGTGTAACTAGAAATGTTTATATGAATTTTTGAAAATCCTGCAGCCCGCAATTTTTCAATATGTCTGATGAGAAGAGATTTTTTTTTAAACTTTAAAAGTGGTTTAGGGGTGCTATCTTGAAATCCTTTGATTCGGGTTCCCTTACCTGCGCTTAAGATGATTGCCTCCATAAATACTTTAAAAAAGATTTTGTTATTATGAGAAAATTTTACACTATGAAGTATCTTTGCTTCCTATTAATTATGATTTTTCCTATAGATGGACTGATGGCGCAAGTTTGTTCTCCACCTTTAAGGCAAGGGGTGCTCGATAGATTTTATAATGACACCTCTGAATCATTAAATCTTACCGAAAATATTGAAATTTCAGCAAGATTTGTTGATTTATCTAGGTCTGATGGATCAGATTATTTTGAAAATATCTCATTCTCAATGGGCGAAAAAGTAATCATGGCCGAACAAGCGCTTTATTTTCAATCTACAGGCTTTGCTGAGGCAAGTGGTTCTGTCAGTTACTCGGATAGAAATATCTTTATTGCAAGTGAGTATGCAGAAATTGATACTGTCAGCGAGTCAATTTCTTTTATTGAGACTGAATTTGACTTATCTAATCCTTCTGCAATAGGTCGTTCAGGTAGGCTCACCATTAATAACGCTGGTTTGCTTGATATTGAAAATGCATTCTTCACAACATGCGTAGAGGAAATACCCTTTTGGTCAATAAATGCCTCAAGGTTAAATTTAAACACCCAAGAAGGTATAGGACGCGCCTCTAATTTAAGCCTTAGACTAAAAAACATACCCTTACTCTATTTGCCCAGTCTAAGCTTTCCGATAAGTAACCAACGCAAGACTGGGTTTTTAATGCCTGCATTTGGTAATAGCCAGAAACTGGGTACAAATATCAGCTTCCCCTTCTACCTTAATTTATCGGAAAACTATGACCTGATTCTCTCGCCAGGTTATATTTCTGAGTACGGCTCAACCCTCGAGGGTCAATACAGGCATTTGATATCTAGCGGTGAATTAGATCTATCGTGGCAGCTCATTAATGATCAAATTAGCGAGACAAATAGGTATGTTTCCGAGCTTAATTTTAATTTTAATATCAAAAACTTTACGCTTAATGGAAATATCGAAAATTTCTCTGATCAGAATTACTATGAGGATTTTTATACAAGCCGAAATATGGTTGCTACTCCTTATATCAAGGATAACATTCACCTTTCGGGACACTTTGGAAACTGGCATTTTAATGCTCAAGCTTTTCAAAATACAATTATCAATCCATTAGATGAGTTCGCCAGCATATCGTCCAGTTCACATCAAAATCATGACGAATCGCTTATCCCCTCACTCTCTCTCATTGGATTTAGATCCTTTGGGGGTATTTTTTATGATCATTTCTCTGAGTTATCTTACTTTGAGGATTACGATAATATTCTAAGATTTGATTCGACTCATTCTCTGTCTTCGGCAATCAATCTTAGCGGAATAAATATTACCCCGAGTTATTTATACCGGCTAACTAATTACCATAACGAGATCCTGGATATTAATAGGAACGCGAGCGTGGCCTCCATTGAGATAAACGCACGTTTTCGTAAGAATTTGAGTCGCTCTTTGGATCAAATAATTGAGCCAAAGATACTGATCGTGCAATCTGATATTTCTAACCAGGAAGATATTCCTTTAATCGATTCTTCGCTTGCTGAACTTAATTATCTAAGTATCTTCAATCCATTTAGATTTGTAGGTGCAGACATAGTGCTCCCTCGGGATGATTTGGTGCTTGGGATATCCACAGAAATTTTTCAAAATTCTTCAAAAAGAGAGATACTTAGTGGAACTTTTGCACTGGCAAGTAGAAAACCCTTTGAAGACGAATCCAATCTTTCTGTCGACAATGATTATATTATTGAACTAAATTCACAATTCACCTCAACATTCAGAGCTCAATTTTCTAGAAGATGGAATGAAGCGGATGCAACTGCCACGCAGACTGTGGCAAGGATCATCTATAATGCTAATGAACAAACTTATTTCTCTTTGGGATACTCACAAAGAGATCAATTTTTAAATCAGCTTACCCTAGCAAGCGTATTCCCGATGTTAAATGGAAGTTTTTTTTCAAAAATTGCCTACGACTTTGAAAATAGTGAATCCCTAGAAAAGAGAGTGGGATGGCAGTACAATGGCTGTTGTTGGGGTCTAGGTATTGAATACTATAACTATATTAGTCAGAGAAACGGTGACCAAGATGACGGCTTTAGAATTCAATTCTTTTTAACGGGTCTGATTAATAATAGAAGCAACTTGATAACTAATTTGATAGGTAATGGAGTTAGATAACTATTTAATGAAAAAAATAAAATTTTTCTTTCTTCTTTTGATGCCTTTTCAGCTCAATTCCCAAACCTTAGACCTTGGTGGTTTTGGTGAGCTGGTTGATGATGTAGTAGCTATAATCAATGATGAGGTCATCCTTAGAAGTGAGCTTGAGCCTCAAATTCAAGCCTTTCGCGGTAATATTGATCCAAATATTTTAATCAATTTTTCTGTTCAAGAAATTGAAAATGAGGTGCTTGATCAGCTGATTTCCAGAAGAGTGCAAGTGCAAAGAGCAGGTCAGTTAGGTGTCTTTATTACTGATGATGATATCAATCGGGCTCTCAATGGTATTGCAGCGCAAAATAATATATCCCTTACTCAAATCCCAATGATGCTGAGCGAAAATGGTATTGATTACTTGGTCTATAGAAATGAACTTAGAGAGCAACTGATTATCCAAGAGCTTATGAGAAGAGATGTGGGACCTAGAATTCAGGTGCTACCCTTAGAGCTCAACAGCTGCATGAATAATCAACTTGAACTCATCCAAAGCGAAGTACAGTTTAATGTCTCGCATATCTTGCTGAATCGACAGTCACTGGGTATCTCTTCTCAGGATCAATTTATTGAATTTGCCCAAAGCATAATTGATCAACTCAATAATGGACAAAGTTTTGAGTCTTTAGCAATCGAATTTTCATCGGCCGGTACCTCAGAATCTGGAGGTCAAATAGGCTGGAGAAGTGGAAATCAACTACCTGTCATTTTTGCTAATCAAGTTCGATCCCTAGAGATCGGAGAAACATCCGAGGCAATTATCTCTAATAATGATATTCACATCGTAAAGCTGAATGCTAAAGAGGGACAAGAATCTGCCATGGTCCCCCAAAAACTTATTAGGCATATTCTTCTTACCCCTACAGAACTTGAAGATGATTTGGTCATCCAGCAACGACTCAGTGATATTAGGGATAGAATATTGATGGGTGAAGATTTTGGAATTGTTGCTTCCGCCGTTTCTGAGGATCCATTATCCGCATCAGAAATGGGTAGCTTGGGATGGACATCGCCCGGCTATTTGGTTCCAGAATTTGAATCTCAAATTGCTAATTTAAGTGAAGCCGAAGTTACACCTCCCTTTCAATCTCGTTTTGGTTGGCATATCGCAGAAGTCATAGGCAATAGAATGCACGATGCAACCAATGAGATGATCGAACTTGAGTGTGATACTCAAATCAGGGAACGTAAGTTTGAAGAGCAAAGATTGCGATGGGTAACTCAATTAAGAGATCAAGCCTATATCGAAATATTACTCTAAATGAGTGAACGCCCTATAGTCATTACCTCTGGAGAACCAGCTGGCGTAGGCCCTGACATCACTCTTAAATTTTCCCAAAAGGCACTAAAAGCTCATGAAAATTTTGCTATCTTAGGATGCCTAAAAACATTAAGAGATCGAGCTAACCTACTAAACTTAGAGCTTGAATTCGAGAAGCTCGACCCCGAGGATAGTCTTGATCAGATGGCATTGGAAAAAATATCAGTGATCGATTTTCCTTGTAGTGCAAAGGTCCTACCTGGAACCTTAGATCCAAAAAATATTAATTCTGTGATGAGCCAAATAGATCACGCTATTGCATTGTGTAAAAGCAAAAAAGCATCGGCTATGGTTACCTGCCCGGTACAAAAAAGTCTTATCTCTGAGCAAAAAAGAGATTTTATGGGGCATACCGAATACATTGCTAAAGTGCTAAAAAATGATAATCCTGTAATGGTATTAGCCAGTCCAACAATGATGACGGCCTTACTAACGACTCATATACCGCTAGCAGATGTTACAAAAATGGTGACCAAAGAGAAGATCATTGCAGTTGTTGAAGAGTTAAATGCATGGCTTGAAAAAAAGTTCTTAAATAGAAGACCTAAAATTGCAGTACTAGGACTTAATCCACACGCCGGGGAATCTGGAAAGTTAGGCCAAGAAGAGATTGAAGTGATCGGCCCAGCCATAGAGCTTTTAAGAAAAAACGGAATTAATGTTGAGGGGCCGCTCAGTGCTGATACCGCATTTAATGATTTAGCAAAATTTGACCTTTATTTAGGAATGTATCATGACCAAGTGCTTCCTGTTATCAAGTCACATTTCTTTGAAACAATTGTCAATATCACCGTTGGTATAGACATAATTAGAACAAGCGTTGATCACGGGACTGCACTTGATAAGGCAGGAACGCACCAAGCGTCAGAACAAAGCCTCATGCAAGCATTTGCATTAGCAAAAAAATTAGCGAATGCATAAAAAGAAACGATTTGGTCAAAACTTTTTAGTAGATCGACACTATATTAATCTTATTCTAGACGCTGTAACTCCTGAGCATTCAGATGATTTAGTTGAGATTGGTTGCGGCGATGGCGCAATAACCATACCTCTACAAAGCCAATGCAAAAGTCTTAAAGTAATTGAAATCGATAAAAGAATGGTAGATTTTTTATTGCAAAAAAAAATGATCGATCACTCTAAGGTAGAGTTTTTTAATAGCGATGTCCTTCAAATAGATTTAACAAATATTTTAGATCCTAAGTGCAAATATAAAATCATAGGCAACCTCCCCTACAACATCGCTACCGAAATAATTTTTAGATTAATAGAATGTAAGCACCTATTCTCTCTGGGATACATTATGGTGCAAAAGGAGGTAGCAGAACGCTTATGTGCTCAACCTGGATCAAAGAAATTTGGAAAATTATCAATCTTTACGCAACTTGAAGTTTCAATTGATCATTTATTTGATTTACCACCTAACGCATTTGATCCACCACCTAAGGTAAATTCAACTTTTTTGAAGATAAATTTTGATCATAAAAACAATATTCATATTATCGATCGAACTGTATTCATTCATCTCGTTCAGAGATGTTTTTCCATGCGTAGAAAAAAAATTTCAACCATCTTGAAAGACCGTCTTAACCAGAAGGATTGGGAATCCTTAAACATTGATTCCAACCTTAGACCCGAGGACCTTAGCATTCGGGATTATGCAAACATGTCTAACTATCTGAAAAATGAGTAATTATTTTATTGGAGATATCCAAGGTTGCTATAAGGAGCTCTTAAGCCTCCTTGAAAAGATAGCCTTTGATCCACAAAAGGATAAGCTATGGTTGGCTGGGGACCTTATAAACCGTGGACCCAACTCATTAGAGGTGATTGAATTTGCTTATCAAAATGAAAGCAGTATTAATTTTGTGCTTGGCAATCATGAGCTTCATTTTTTGGCGGTAGCTACCAAGCAAAGACATATTGGCCCAAATGATACCTTTCAGGATATCTTACAATCAAAGAACCTCGTAAATATTATCGACTGGCTTAGAGAAAAGCCATTAATCATAAATAATGATGCTTTAAATTTTATGATGGTTCATGCGGGTATCTACCCCTTATCAAACACAAAAATCACGCTTGCTGCAGCAAATGAAATTGAAGATAAATTGAAATCTAGTGAGTGGCTAAATGTATTAGCAAAAATGTATGGCAATGCTCCTATTCATCCTGATACTGTGAAAAATGATTGGGAATACACTAGATTTTGGCTCAATGTCCTAACGCGAATGCGTTATTGTTACAGTGATGGCTCTTTAGACCTTGAGACTAAAGTGCCCCCAGGGAATCAACCTCATGAACTTAAACCTTGGTATGAATTAGCAAATCAACTACCACAAGATAGAAAAATAATTTTTGGGCACTGGGCGTCGCTTGGTCTATTTACATTTGAAAATATTTATTGTCTCGACTCAGGTTGCGTCTGGGGCAATGATCTTACTGCATTAAAATTAGAGGATTTGACAATCATCCAACAAAAAAATCTTTCTAGCTAGACAGCGACAGGTGCTCTCAGAGGCTCATGATGAAGGTAATCTTCTAACATGAAATCCTCAAATTCGTAGTCAAAGATTGATTTGGGCTTTCGCAACAGCTTCATAGATGGTAATGGATGAGGATCCCTGGATAACTGAGTCTTTACCTGCTCTAAATGGTTAACATAAAGATGGCAATCACCGCCGGTCCATATAAAGTCACCCGGATTTAAATTGCATTGTTGAGCCACCATCAATAACAGCAGTGCATAGGAGGCTATATTAAAAGGCACACCCAAAAAAATATCAGCACTGCGCTGATAGAGCTGCAATGATAAAGACCCATTACTCACATAGAACTGAAACATGGTATGGCAAGGAGCTAAAGCCATTTTATCTATCTCAGCAACATTCCAAGCATTAACGATAATCCTCCTTGAATCAGGATTGCCTCTTATCTGATCGATAGCATTGGATATCTGATCAATGGTGTCCTCATCAAAGGCTTTCCAGCTTCTCCATTGCTTACCATAAACGGGACCAAGATCCCCATTGGCATCGGCCCACTCGTCCCAAATGGTCACACCATGCTCATTTAGGTATTTGATGTTGGTATCTCCCTGAAGAAACCAGAGAAGCTCATAAATAATGGACTTGAGGTGAACACGTTTAGTCGTGACCAATGGAAAGCCGTCCTTAAGTGGAAACCTCATCTGATGGCCGAAAAGACTTAAAGTGCCCGTGCCAGTTCTATCCTCTTTTTTCTCACCCTCGTTGAGAACTTTTTGCATTAATTCAAGATACTGTCTCATAGCGCTTTTTTAGACTAAAACCTATCATGATTATACCAATTAAGATCAATGGAGCAGTCAGAATCTGGCCCATGGTTAACCAATTAAAAGCTATGTACCCCCCCGCATCAGGATTCATATGTAAATCTGGAAGTCGGACAAACTCTATCGCAAATCTTGCGACACCGTATGAGAGTAAAAATACCCCTGACAAGAAGAATTTTGGCTTAGGTTTTAGACTTAAGTACTGGAGTAGTATAAATAGCAAAAGACCCTCAAATAATGCCTCATACAGCTGCGAAGGATGCCTGGGCACACCTCGAACAATGAAAGCCCACCAGATATCTGGAGAGGCCGCTGACCCCCATAATTCACCATTGAGAAAGTTCCCTACTCTGCCAAAAAAAAGACCTGGGGGGACCCATGGAACAATAACATCAAGCAAGTTTCCAAGATCTATCTTGTGTGCCTTTGCAAAGTAATGGATACCGAAAAATCCTCCAAGAAGCCCACCATGAAAAGACATGCCACCCTCCCAGACGCGCACAAGAGATAAGGGATCATTAATCAGATTTTGCCAGCCATAAAAAAGCATATAGCCGATTCTTCCTCCTAAAATGAGGCCAAAAGCAGTGTAAAAAATGAGGTCCTCTGCATCTTTTGGGCCCAAATTAAAGTGAGCATTTTTCTTAAAATTATTTTTAATCCCCCACCAAGCAATTAAAAGTCCAATCAAATACATCAGCCCATACCATCTAATGTCGAGTGGACCGATACTAATCGCAATGGCTGGAGGAATATCTGGATAATTAAACATAAAGCTCATTAAATTGTATAACAGAATTGCTATAGTATCCGAATGTCTAACACACTAAAAAAAGAGAACAGTGTCTATTTGCAGCAGCATGCAAATGATCCTATACACTGGAATACTTGGAGCGATGAGCTCTTAGAAAAAGCAAAGAAAGAACAAAAAATAATTTTTATTTCAATTGGTTATGCTGCCTGTCACTGGTGTCATGTCATGCATCGTGAATGCTTTCAGGATACTGAAGTAGCAAACTATCTTAATGCAAATTACGTATGCATTAAGGTGGATCGAGAAGAGCGTCCTGACCTTGATTCGATTTATCAGTCAGCTCACTACATACTCTCAGAGGCGACAGGAGGATGGCCACTCTCTAGCTTCATAAATCCCTATACTCAACTGCCAATCTTCTCTGGGCTTTACTTCCCTAAGGAAAAATTCCTCGAGCTCATTCAACTGATAGACAGAGAGACTAAAGGTAGGCTAGAGAAGATTAGTGAGAGCCAAGCAAATTTAGTAAACCTCCTAAACTCTTATCAAGAGAAACAAGAGGAGCAATTAGACCTATGTGAAATTGCAAAATTATACTGCGAACAAAATGACAGGATCTATGACGAGCAGAATGGTGGCTATGGATCACAAACTAAATTTCCGCAAACGGCTAAACTTAAATTAAATTTCTATTTAGGCCGCATTTATCATGAAAATGCTGAGATCAGCGAAGACGTCCTAAGAAAAAACAAAGAGACCATTCATAGTATTTGCTCAAAAGGACTCAATGACTGCATCTCAGGTGGTTTTTTTAGATACTGTGTCGATCCAAAATGGCAGATTCCTCATTTTGAGAAGATGCTCTATGACAACGCTTTAATTATTGATGCGCTGTGTGACGCATGGGTCATAGGAAATGATCCCCTTATTAAGGATAAAATTTTTTCTGCAATTAAGTGGCTTGAGAAAGAACTAAAGACCGAAGATGGAAAATATTATTCATCCATTGATGCTGATAGTAACGGTATAGAGGGTGGCTATTACACATTTTCAATGGATGAGCTAAAACAAATTCTAACCATTGATGAATTGAATACCTATCACCTTCAATGTCAAAGCTTGCAGATAGAAAATGAGGATGAATATTTTCCCATTGAGAGGGGCAATCATCTTTCAGAGAAAGATAGAAAGGACCTAGGAAGCATATTTAAAAAGCTCGATGCTTACAGATGGTCTAATAAATTCTACCCAACAAAGAATACAAATATCATTCTTTCTTGGAATGGTATGGCATTAAAGGCAATCTCTAAAGCAGCAAAAATCTTTCAGGAGGATCGATTCAGTCTTCTTTCTGAGAATCTAATTGAAAGCATATTAAAAGACAACATATCGCAATTAGACAAAGATAATTTATGTCTTACTAACAATGATAAGCATATTTTCATAGATGATTATGCTTTTTTGATCGATGGTCTTATCGAGTACCTTGAATACAGATGGGATGATGAGCTTTATTCTTTAACCCTAGAGCTTGCAAATACGATGATCGATCTTTTTTGGGATCATAAAGAGGGTTTTTGGTTTAATTATAAAGATCGAGATAAATTATTATTCAATCCAAAAATAGTATTTGATGAGTCCACACCCAGTGGCTATGCCATTGCCATTATCGTCCTTACAAAGCTTGGTATCATTGCTGCTAATAGCCAGTATCTAGAAATTGCAGAACGTGCAATTCAAATTCAGTCTGAAGTGATTTCTAAGACCCCCCAATCTTGTTCGATGCTTTTTTTAGCTGCAAACTTCTACACCCATGCAAAAAGCATCATATTTTTTGGCGATGAAAGAGATGATCAGCTTTGGAATAAGAAGATATATAGTCAATTTAATCCATATCTATTCGCATTTAATTTACCTAACGATACCTCTCATAAGCTCTTTCAAGATAAATTAGATAATAAAAATAAAAATAATATCTTTATTTGCGGGAGAGGTTATTGCAGCAACCCCTTTCAAGACCTGGAAGAAGTTTTTAAACAGATTTAAATTTATCCAATAATCCACTTATTTGATTCTGTGTCATAAGTGTACTCTGTGGAAGGCCAATAAACACTTTCTGACTGGATCGTGGTATTAAGTCTTCTATCATTTTGATCCAGAAGCGTGATGCGTAAGCTCTGCTTTTCTCTTTGAGATTCAAGCGCACCTATAAAATCATCTAAGCTATTAATCTGTTGATTTTCTATCGCGATAATTCTAACGCCAGGAAATATACTTGATCTTGCTCCTGGCGATCCAAACGAGGTAAAGCTAACCATAACACCCTCGTAAGGGCTTTCGATTGAAAATCTTAAGGCTCGTGAAATGTTTTGCAAGATTAAGCCATTCCATGAGATTGCATGCTGAAAATCGTCTCCATAATAGGCCGAAGGTGAAGCATTAAAAGTAATTTCATTACCATTTCTAAGCACTACAACTTCAATTTCGTCCCTCTGAGATAATTCCTCAAATAGATTAAAGCTGTTGACCAATTGTCCACCTAGCGATATCACAATATCGCCATTTCTGAAAAATTGATCCTCTGAAATGACCTCATCTTTTGTAGCAATACTTTTAACCATGAGCAGTTGTCGATCGTTGCTAAATGAACTTAAAAACTCATTGATCCTATCATCGCTCAAACCATAATTTCTTGCCAGAGCGAAGGAGACTTTTTCAAGTTCAGTATCTAGAGAATATAAAGGTTCTAAATTCTGAAAACTGATCAATGACTGCTCGATAAATCTACTTGGGATACCTCGATTGACCTGCCTGAAATTATTCCCGGTGCCCATTGGAAAGCTTGACCAGAGGGCCCTTACACTACCAGATGAATCTAAAATAACACCATCAAGGTTATTTGGGGCATTATCTAAATCAATCACATCCAGATTCATTTCTCTCAATCTTAGTGTCCTGCCTGAGCCAAAATTCATGGATTCAATCTGAGCTACCCTTGCCGCCTGGGCTTCAATTTGATGATCAAATCTTAATCCTACAAGATTTACCTCCTCACCGGGTTCAAGGATTTCTGTATTCAGGGTAATTGCTTCTACCGCGGTACTACCAATATGCTCTCGCTCAAAGGAGATGATTGCTAAATTATGGTAAGGATGAATGAACTCGGGCCTTGCTGGTATTTCAAGTGTCCCCCCAATGGTTACCCGGATATCCCCCAATGAGGTAGGCACCGTATTTTGATCTACAGCCACATAGAATTTATCTGTATCGCTTCCTATGATCACACCTGTGCCGTAGTAATGTCGTTCATTAATTCCAAATACGCCGATAGGGAGATCAAAATTTACCATCACCAACGATCTTTGTAATCGATTGAGCGTCTCATCAGAATACGTGGCAAAATTCATATCAAATGGGGCAAAGACCTTTTCGTCACGGTTTGTTGAATAGTCATTACATGTCCACTCGTAGCTAGGCTGCTTCTCACATAACTGAAAGTCATGCCATGCTGTGATTTTTGTAATCAACCTTTGTTGAACCGCATTGGGCTGACTTAGGTGCCTGTAGCCAATATTTACCCTTTCCCTCTCAGGTAGCCTAGAAAATACATTCAGAAAAGACTCGAGCGTTGGCGTCTCCTCTCCATTAATCGATACAATAACGCTCTGATTTGGGATAGCAGCAGAATCAAAGATATAGCCCGTATTGGCAATATAGATACCTTGAATTAATTCACCATAATGCCTTTGCATCTGATAGGAAGTTTCATGGAGAACGCCACCAGAAAGCTTGATTAATTGGTCAGGAATTGTAGAGTGAAGATCAAACACAACCGAGGTGATGTTGCTAATTTCTCCATCCCTAAAGACCCTCAAATTTACCTCAGCATCTACATTTCTATTCAGAAGAATCTCAAGATCTAAGTAGTCTTTTACCAGAAAATCATTTAATGTCAGCAGCACATCGCCTACTTGAAGGCTATCAACTAAAGTAGAATTTACAACCAGCAAGCCATTCATGGTTTGGTCAGTATCTCTGTACTGCCTCTCAAGCTCGAGCGGAAAGCCTTCTCGCCTTAAATCTGCAAATGAGCTTTGGCTAAATTCCGTGAGAAGCCCCCCTCTTTGTATGATTGATCCTTGTTGAATATTTTCTAACGCATTATGTATCGCAGGGAGCGGTAAAAAAAAGCTTGATGCGGCTTGGGCTGATGCACCGGCATTCAGAGCAACCACATCGCCATAAATATTAATGACAGGTGAACCAGAGGAGCCACCGGAGGTATTGGTCGCCGCCTGAATATAGTAAGTATTAAAATCATTATAATTTCCCCTTCCATAATTAGGTGCCTCGCGATCTAATCGGGCAATCGTGCCGCTTAGTATAGAGAGCTGTTCGCCCGCATCATTTCCAATGACACGTATCTCAGTTCCTACCTGGAGTCCTTCAAGCGATAAGTTCAATGAGAGGGGTGAAATAAATTCTAGATCATCCGGGTCATACTGAAAAAAACCGAAATCATGAATTGGGTCAATATAAATAGCCTTGAGGCTCACTTCCTCTCTATTGATGAATATTGCCTTAGCATCAATAGGTCCGGGATTTACGACGTGTCGGTTTGATAAAATGATTCCTCTATCAGCATCAACAATAAACCCCGTTGCCTGAGACGAGTTTCTCTGTTCGCTGTCAAAAGCTAACGGAATATCAAACTGGATAGAGACAATGCTTGGAGCTACTCGATTGATGGTCTCAGACCAATTTAATGGACCCTGCGCATAACTTACCGATCCTAACAATAAGAGGGAAGCGAAAATAATTTTCTTCATTGAATTAGTTTAACCGAATCTAACGTTAAGCTCCTTAACTGCTTTGACGTCATCAAGCCTTGTAAGGGCAAGGGTATTTGGACTCGACTTAATACCATCGATATCAGAGACAAAGCGGGCTTTAATATCCGTCATTGCATCAACAAAGGCATCAAGGGTCTCTTTAGATTCTGTCTCTGTAGGCTCAATCAGTAGACACTCGGGTATCAATAAAGGGAAGTAAGTTGTGGGCGCATGAAAACCATAGTCCAAAAGTGCTTTAGCAACATCCATAGCGGTAGCTCCGGTCTCCTTAGTGATCTCTTTCAACGAAATAGCAAATTCATGAGAGGCTCGTCTACCTGGATAAGCTAATTTAAAGCCATTCTTTTGTAATTTTTTCATCAGATAATTAGCATTGAGCGTAGAAAAGTTCGAGACCTCGGTCATGCCCTCTCCGCCGAGCATTCTTGCATACACATATGCCCTTAATAGCACCCCAACATTTCCCATAAATGCAGATAATTTGCCAATGCTATCAGGAAAGTCATCTGTGTTTGCCCATCTGTATTTATCATCAGTTTTTGTCACAACGGGTAAGGGAATAAAAGGTTTGAGTTTCTCATTGACCGCAACCGCACCTGAGCCAGGACCTCCACCTCCGTGAGGAGTTGCAAACGTTTTGTGTAGGTTTATGTGCATGACATCAAACCCCATGCTTGCAGGAAGCACCTTACCTAGGATGGCATTTAAGTTTGCACCGTCATAATACATCAGCCCCCCAGCATCATGAACAATGCTTGAAATCTCCCCGATTCCTTGCTCAAAAGTGCCAAGCGTTGATGGGTTCGTAAGCATGATGCCTGCGGTATTTGGACCAACAGCGTCTTTTAGCAAAGCAATGTCAAGGTTTCCATTCTTATCAGTAGGCAATTCAATAACCTTACAACCACACATAATCGCTGTTGCAGGATTGGTTCCATGAGCTCCGTCTGGCACGATGATTTCGTTTCTATGTGTTTCGCCTCTTTTCTTATGATAGGCAAGAATCATTGCGACACCTGCTAACTCGCCCTGAGCGCCCGCCATTGGGGTAAGAGAGACTTGATCCATACCGGTCACAACCTCAAGAATACCTTGCAAGTTATAAAGACACTCCAAGACACCCTGCGAGTGTGTCTCTCCTCGGTAAGGATGACGGGAGAGAAAATCAGGATTTAATGCAAGTTTGTTGCAAGCTCTTGGGTTGTATTTCATGGTGCATGAGCCGAGCGGATAAAAGTTCGTATCAATCGAAAAGTTTTGCTGTGAAAGCCTTGTAAAATGCCTTACGACTTGCAACTCAGAGACCTCT
>JAURFX010000057.1 GCA_030834065.1 Gammaproteobacteria bacterium | reverse complement strand
TTTTTCCGTCCTCGCCAAAGATCATGGGCACATGCGCGTAGAGTGGAATTTTTTGCTCCAGTGCCTCTATAATTTGTACCTGCCTAGGAGTATTGCTTAGATGATCATCACCTCTGATCACGTGGGTTATCTTCATCTCAGCATCATCGACAGCGACACACAGGTTATAGGTGGGTGAGCCGTCTGATCTTCTTATGATTAAATCATCAAGCTCCTCATTCGGAAATGCGATGTCCCCCTTGATCAGGTCATGGACAAGTGTGTAGCCTGACTGCCTACTTCGAAACCTGATGACGACGCCTTCTTGACTGGTATCAATATTTTTTTGACTGCACGCGCCATCGTACTTCGGTTTTTTACCAGACTTTTGTAACTCCTCTCTGAGTATGTCGACCCTCTCTTTTGGGCATTCACAGGCATAGGCACGCCCACTGGCGATTAATTGATCGATGGCATGTCGGTAGAGATCCCCTCTACGGCTTTGAAAGGTAGGAGCAGAGCTTGAGTCTAATTCTAACCAGGAGAGCCCATCAAGGATGCTATCTAAGGACTCTTGGTTTGATCGCTCCCGGTCAGTGTCCTCGATTCGCAGTAGAAATTCACCCTTATTTTTTTTTGCAAAAAGCCATGCGAACAGGGCTGTCCTGACGCCACCAATGTGAAGGCTTCCAGTAGGGCTTGGGGCAAATCGAGTGCGGATCATTATGATCGATACTTTTTGATGTATCTATTTTTGGTTACCATAAATGTAACTAGGCTTAAGCAAAATAAAGCTAGGTTCAAGTAAAAACCAATGCCATTAATAATGCAAATAAAGCCAAGTAAGGCAAAAAAAGATGAGACGATAAAATATCTCAACAAGATTGACTGCCTAGAGAATTGTTCTGCTAACAGGTGATGCAGGTGATCTTTGTCGCCATAGAAAGGGCTTCGACCTTTTGAGATACGATAGTACATGGTATGAAGCGCATCAAAAATGGGGACCACGATAAAGTACCATGTGTGACTTACGTCTAAATTGTAGTTCTCATCTTTAGACGAGGTGACGATCATGAGTACGACAAATAAAATACCCAGCGAAGCTGAGCCGTTATCACCGAGAAAGCATCTAAATCTCCCCCATCTTCTCTCATATACGGCTCTATGCTTATAGGGAAAATTTAGCAAGAGAAAACCTAAAAGCGCGAAAATGAGCGATACCGATAGCAACTTCTCTTGGGCGCCTGAAATGGCAAACATGAGTGAAAACCCTACAATGCTGACTGTGGCGCACAATCCATCAAGCCCGTCAACCCAGTTAAAGGCATTGATGATAAAAAGTCCAAATAATAAGGTTACAAGAGTCGCAAGCTCTCCAAAATAGATTCTCGTTCCATCCTCGGGGCCAATATAGCTTACATCAATATTAAAGACCTGCATAAGGACAAGCACTGCTATGGCCTGAACACCTAGCCTTAAAAATGGGCTAATGGGGTATTTATCATCGACTAATGAGACAAACCATAATGGAAGCACTGCAAAGAATAACCTCGCATCATATAAGACCTCATTGCCGTTTAAGAGGGAAATTGTTACTAAGCATGAGAGTATAGCGATGCCGCCCACTAACGGGACCTTGCCAAAGTGCGAGCTATTGCCACCTGATTTTGCGACTATGCCTAGTGAGATAAAGATAGGCCTAAAGAACTGACAATATATTACTGTAATGATTGTCGCAAAAAGCGAATATAAAAATATATGAGGCAGGTAAATAGCATCGCTCATAATTTATCTTTGTAGTTTGAAGGCCCTAAAAACTAAAAGCACAATTACAGATACAAATAATGAAGCAATAAAACTTAGAATTACCATTAGTGATCTCCTGGGGTATGCCCTCATATCTGGGATCCTAGGTGGATCGATATAAGTAAATGCGTACTCAGCGTCAGCATTAGCGAGCATGATCGTTTGCATTTGGGCCTCAATCATTGAGGCGATCGATTGCCTTAGCTCGACTGAATTTGTTGCAGATAGCTCAGAATTTAGATAGCTGTAAAAATTTTCAGCTAATCTAAGATCATTATCTCTGATTTCTCTATTTGCTAATTCAATTAAACCGAGGTTCCATTGGTAGGCGATCTCAGGGTCCTTCCACCTAATAATTACTTCAATTAAGCCTGAAGCTAGGTCTTGATTTATTGTAAGTACCTCATTTAAGAACTCAGTTACTGCTGCATAAATCAATTGATCTTGAGTGAGCTCAGCAAATACCTCCTCATCTAAACCTTCAAACAGTACAGGCAATAGATCATTCTCTATAATGAAATTTTCAACTACGGCTCTAGATTGCAAAAAAGGTAAATTCGAGCTAGCTTGACCGCTCCCTATATCAACCCCAAATAGCGATGCTGCCGCCCCTATGCTTGAGGGAATCTGCATTTGATTTTGCACGGTTGTCTCTCTAACACTGCCTGTTACATCCCAAAGCGGAGTCACCATGAGTGAATAGATGATTGCAATAACTGAAAAAAATCCTGAGAAACAGACAATAAAAACTTTCTTTGACCAAAGATAGCCTATGAGCTCAATAAGATCTATCTCATCATTATTTAAATTTGATTCCATACTAAGGATTACTTAATGAGTTAACAGCTGCCACTGCAACGGCCATCTGATAAATGATCTGGGTAATATCGGTGACCAGCGTAAGATTCCTTTGCAGGTTAACATTCAGGTCTGGTGGCACGAGGATGGTATCCCCAGGGTTTAACTCCACGCCTCTAGAGAATAGCCTTCCTGATCTTACTGGCACCACCTGGCCACTTGCCTTAATTATGACAACACCAGTATCATCAGCCGATAATGAGAGGCCGCCAGCCGCATTAATATAGTCATTTAGCCTATATTCGCTGGAGTAGATATGTGAGCTTGGAACTCTAACCTCTCCAAATACGGATACCGAATCTTGTATCTCGGGTATATAAATTGAATCACCGTTGACTGTTGCTGTGGCTCTTAGCTGGGAGATTATTGAGCTTTGATTATTAAAACTTAAGCGTCCGAGGGGCTCGGTGCTTGCGTACTGCGCTAATAGTCCTTGAACCCCGGCTATAACCTCAGCACCATTTTCGACAGAAACAGATAAAGTAGTTAGTTGAGATTGAACTTGAGAGATAAGAAATTCTTTAGCTTCTCTCTCCCTTTGTCTTAGAGATCCTCGTTGAAAGACGATTCCCTCAATGAATGCTCTATCCGTAAGTCCTCCTGCTCTCTCAATCGCCTCATATATGGATTCGCCAGATTGAACGGCATACGAACCAGGCCTTAATACTTCACCTGTAATTGAGACTGTTCGGGGTTGAGACCATAGGGGAAGCTGACTGATGGTTACTAGGTCACCAGGTTGTAACCTAAAATTTGAATTTATTGAGAAATTTACAAGCAGATGCTCCTCTTCGTAATTCAGTTGGTTGCTACCTCGCCTTAATACCCTAATTTGACTGAGGTCTGCTCCCTCTATCAATCCACCCGACGCCTCTATGAGATCCTGAATGGTCATTTCGCGTGTATAGGGATAACGGCCAGAAAAATTAACTGCTCCGTTAATGGTTAAAATGTCATCGAAAATTACTTCGTTAGCCAGATTGCTTAAGTTTCTTGATGCCAAACTCTCTAAGAGAAGAGATTCAATTTGATTTTGTCGACTCGTGGATGAGTTGAAGAGGTAAATTGTATCTCTCTCATAAATCTCTATATTTTCATTGCTGTCTGAATCGCTAAAAACTACATTTAAATTTGATGAAAGAAAGTGAACCTCACCATTTTGTAGGGGTTGCCTTTTGATAAGTGCATAATTAAGATCGGTTCCATCTTCAATTAAATTTCTATTTCCAAGAATGTCTAGAATCCGACTGCCTTGCTGCCATGGTCTGATGCCTTCATTCTGATGCGGTCCGACAATCATAACGGAATTTTCAAGGGATTGACTTAGGGATGAAACTCTTACAATATCTTGATCCCTAAAGCCATTCACTTCGTTTATTGCTAGAGAAGTATAGGCACTTGTAGAGCCATAGCGTTCAACGTAAATATCTTCATTGCTCGCATTCCCTGTCAGGCCCCCAGCGAATCTTAATAAACTCTCATAACTATCTTCATCAAGTAATTCAAAATAATACTGTCTCCTAACCTCGCCTGAGATCCCAACCACTCTCTCTGCTGGATTTATTAATACAGTATCACCTGGTAGAACCCTTACATTTGAGCTCGAATTACCATCAATCAAAAATCCATATAAATCTATATCAATGATATTGGTACCCCTAATAAGTCTAATTTCTCTTATCGAAGCGGTTTGTTTTATTCCATCAGCAGCTCTTATGACATCGAGAACAGTGCTAAAGGGTGGAATGACTTTTGCGCCTGGCTGATTAACCTCACCCGCTACAAAAACTTCAATTGGCCTAGCAGAGACAACTGAGGCGCTTACATCTGTAGCTACAATTGAATTAGTAATCTCTCCCTGAATGTAGTCTGTGAGCGCAGTATTCTCAACGCCAATAACATAAATTGGACCAATTTCAGGAAGATTAATCGCCCCATCATTTGAGACCGTATAAACATTTGAGTAATTTGTTGATCCATACAGCTGGACAAGTATTTGGTCACCAGAGCCAATGATGTAGTTTGCTGGTAAGCCCCGAGATGCAGATAATGAAGCTGTTTCATTGATAAATATATCCTGACCAAAGAGCCTTAGGTTATCTCGTGTGCTGCCAATAACTGGAATGAGTGTGACTCCAACAACCAAGCCTGAAAGATCAGGCTCAGATCTAATGCGTAAGGCTGCCTCATCGACACTGAGACCCTGAAGAGGGATGGGAGATATTCCAGGGAGATTTAAGATTCCCTGCTCATCGAGGATAAAAGGATTCTGGTTGTTAAGCTCGATTAGTAAACTCTGAAGGTATGCACGTCTCTCTGGATTTGATGCATTCTGCTGTAGGTACTCTGATCTTAATCCAGTAATAGGGCCAAAACTAGAAAAAATAGGAGGTTCCTCGTCCTCGTAAATAGTTGGGGTTTCATTTATCGTATCGATATCGCCGGAATTGATAAAACTCTCGAGCAAATAAAATCTTAAGATAACCGTATCCCCGGAGTTCAATCTAGGAAGCCCAACTTGTTGCACAAAGCTATTTGGGTCAGCAGCTTGACTATTCGTGCTAGCTGAGGTGGGCTGTCCTCCA
>JAURFX010000035.1 GCA_030834065.1 Gammaproteobacteria bacterium | reverse complement strand
TTGATCGTGCAGAAACAGGTATCGTTTATATTGATGAGATCGATAAGATTTCAAAGAAATCGGATAACCCATCTATTACCAGAGATGTCTCAGGTGAGGGAGTACAGCAAGCGCTTCTTAAGTTAATTGAGGGAACGGTTGCCTCAGTTCCACCGCAAGGCGGAAGAAAGCACCCTCAGCAAGAATTTTTGCAAGTGGACACCTCCAAGATACTTTTTATCTGTGGTGGTGCCTTTGCTGGTCTCGACAGAATTATTCAGAATAGATCGAAAAAAACTGGAATTGGATTTGTCGCTCAAATTAATGATGAATCAAAGAAAGAAGTTATAAAAGATCTTTTAAAGGATGTAGAGCCTGAGGATCTAGTTAAATACGGGCTGATTCCAGAATTTGTCGGAAGACTTCCTGTTGTTACAACACTCGAAGAGCTTGACAAAGAGGCCTTGATACAAATTCTCCGGGAGCCAAAGAATGCTCTTATTAAGCAGTATCAAAGACTTTTCGAGATTGAAGAGGTTGAGCTGGAATTCAGGGAAGAGGCCATAGAGGCTATCGCAGAGCTTGCTATGAAAAGAAAAACCGGTGCCCGTGGATTAAGAACAGTTCTTGAGAAAACTTTGCTCGATACCATGTTTGATATCCCATCAACGGAGGATATAAAACGCGTTATTGTTGATGAGGCCGCTGTGAGCGGTGACAGTAAGCCTTTTCTTGTTTATGACTCCGAAAGCAAAAAAGCCTCTAAGAAAAAGACTTCCTAGTTCTTGAAATTCTTTTTTTTGTCCTCATGTTATAGTTGAGAAATATTATGACAAAAGATATGCAAACAAATTTTTTACCATTGAGAGATATCGTAATTTTCCCGCACATGGTGGTTCCCCTATTTGTAGGGAGAAAAAAGTCTATTGAAGCATTACAAAGATCAATGGATTCAGATAAAAGAATTTTTTTGGTCACCCAAAAAGACCCTGCCCATGAAAGCCCAAAATTTCAAGATCTCTATTCGATAGGCACTGTGGCCGAAATACTCCAATTGGTAAAGCTTCCTGACGGTACAGTTAAAGTTTTAGTTGAGGGAATTGCAAGAGCAAGACTCACAGATATGGATGATTCGATTAACTATGTAGCACATATTGAGAATATCAATATTGAGTTTGAACAAGACAATAAAAAAGAAAAAACACTTGTACGTTCATTGCTCGGATCCTTCGAACAATATCTTAAACTAGGCAAGAGAATACCCATGGAAATATTGAACTCTGTGAGCAACATATCAAATTCCGATAAGCTTACAGATGTGATTGCCGCCAACCTTATTTTAAAGATCACAGATAAACAAAATTTACTTGATGAAACGGATTCTATTGAAAGAATGAACATGCTAATGAACTTCATAGAGAGCGAAATCGAAGTTTTGGAGATAGAGAAAAAGATAAGAGGACGTGTAAAGGCTCAGATGGAGAAAACTCAAAGAGAGTACTATCTCAATGAGCAAATGAAGGCTATTCAAAAAGAACTTGAGGATATTGATGAGACTCCTAATGAAATTGCTGAGCTATCAAAAAAAATTGAAGACGCAAGCATGCCAAAAGTTGTTTCAGAAAAAGCTAATAATGAGTTAAATAAATTAAAATTAATGTCGCCTATGGCAGCAGAAGCTACCGTTGTAAGAAACTATCTCGATTGGTTAATTAAATTACCATGGACAAAAAAGACAAAGGTTCTTAAGGATATCAAAAAGGCAGAACTGATTCTTGATAAAGACCATTATGGCCTTGAGAAAGTCAAAGAGCGAATTTTGGAGTACTTAGCAGTGCAACAACGTGTCTCTGAAATGAAAGGACCTATTCTATGCCTTGTCGGACCCCCAGGCGTTGGTAAAACTTCTTTGGGGGAGAGTATCGCCAGGGCCACAAATCGTAAGTTTGTTCGAATGTCTCTCGGTGGGGTTAGAGACGAGGCAGAAATTCGAGGTCATCGAAGAACTTACATAGGCTCGATGCCAGGAAAGATCATTCAGAATCTCGTAAAGGCTAAATCAAATAATCCTCTATTTTTATTGGATGAGGTAGATAAGATGGCGATGGACTTTAGGGGGGATCCTGCATCAGCGCTTTTAGAGGCTTTAGATCCAGAGCAAAATAATGCTTTTGGAGATCATTATTTAGAGGTGGATTATGATCTTACTCAAGTGATGTTTGTTTGTACTGCAAATTCTCTAAATATTCCTCCAGCTCTCCTCGATAGAATGGAAGTGATCAGATTGCCTGGATACACTGAAATTGAAAAAATAAATATTGCAAAAGATCATTTATTATCAAAGCAAATTAAAAACAATGGTCTGACAAGATCTGAAATTTCAATTACCGATGCTGTTCTAAAAAATATAGTTAGGCATTACACCAGAGAGGCTGGCGTCAGAGGACTAGAAAGAGAATTGGCTAAAATCTGCAGGAAGGTAGTAAAACAAAGACTTGGTGCCAATGATGAGAAGCCAACCAGAGTAACCTTGGCTAATTTAAAAGATTATCTTGGTGTTGAACGATTTGATTTTGGTAAAAAAGATGAAGTGAATGCTGTGGGCCAGGTAACAGGTCTTGCATGGACAGAAGTTGGCGGAGATATATTACATATCGAATCTACCGTGGTTCCTGGTAAAGGAAAATTAATACACACAGGGCACCTTGGTGAGGTGATGCAAGAATCTATTCAGGCAGCTTTGACCGTTGTACGAAGTAGAGTAGAAAACCTAGGGATTGATCCTGAATTTTACTTAAATAAAGACGTACATATTCATGTTCCAGAGGGAGCAACCCCCAAAGACGGTCCCTCAGCCGGGATAGGAATGTGCGCATCGATCGTTTCATCACTGACAAATATCCCCATTCGATCAAACGTAGCGATGACGGGGGAAATTACCTTAAGAGGCGAGGTATTGCCAATTGGGGGACTGAAAGAGAAGCTTTTAGCAGCAGCTAGAGGGGGTATCACTACTGTCCTTATTCCTGAGAAAAACTTAAAGGACTTAGAAGAAATTCCTAATGAAATCAAAGACAAACTTGATATTATTCCGATAAAATGGATCGATCAAGTCCTCGAGATTGCATTATCAGAAACGCCCTTACCCAAAAAGAATTTACCCAAATTAAAACAAAAAATACAAATTGCTGATAAAGCCAAATCACAGCCAGATAAGACAATTTCCCACTAAATAAGCCATTTTCATTGACTTATTTCAAAGCTAACTGTTATAAAAGTTATTAGTAGCTCAATAGGAGCCACTGTTTTTATAAATAAATCAAGTATGAGGAAAATTTCATGAATAAAGCTGAATTAGTCGATGCGGTCGCTTCAAAAGCGGGATTAAGCAAAGTTGATGCTGGGAAAGCCGTTGAAGCGGTTGTTTCTAGTATTACAGGTGCATTAAAAGGGGGAAATTCAGTCGCCATAGTTGGCTTCGGTACATTCCAAGTTAAGCGTAGAGCAGCACGTTCAGGTAGGAACCCTAGAACTGGTGAAACCATTAAAATTGCTGCAAGCAATGTCCCTTCATTTAAAGCTGGGAAAGGACTAAAAGACGCTGTAAACTAAGCGACTTGAGCTAAGGGTGCTTAGCTCAGCTGGTAGAGCGTCGCCCTTACAAGGCGAATGTCGGGGGTTCGATCCCCTCAGCACCCACCAGCATTAGGAGTGGTAGTTCAGCTGGTTAGAATATCGGCCTGTCACGCCGGGGGTCGCGGGTTCGAGTCCCGTCCACTCCGCCACTAAAATAGGTAGTTGACCACTGGTCAACTACCATTTTTGTTTTTAAAGAAAGGTATAATTAATATTATGTTGACCAGTATTAGGGAAGGCTTAGGAAAAATTTTTGCATTAGTAATATTATTATTAATAGCGATCTCTTTTATCTTTTGGGGTGTTGATTTTGGTCTTACATCTGGAACCATTGCGGCAAGAGTCAATGGAGAGGATGTATCTCTCTATGAATTTGACCAAGCATTGAGATTCAGAGAGCAACAAGCAGTGCTCGGTGCTCAAGGTAATTTTGATATCAACACAAGAAGCCAGCTTAGACAAGAGGTCATCAATGCATTGGTAGCCGATAAAGCAATTCTTCAAAGATCACAAGATAGAGGCTTTGTTGTCTCGGATGATGATGTTGCCACTGCGATTGCTAACCGATCAGAATTTAGGATAGGCGATGAATTTTCATTTGATATCTATCAATCGAGACTCATTAACGAAGGCATTACGCCCGATTACTATGAGTCCTTACAAAGGAACGCTTTGCAACTTGGCATGCTACAGCAATCCATTACCGGTACTTCTTATATTCTTCCTTATGAGTTTAGATTAGCACTCGGTCTACTCACCGAAAGACGAAGATTTAGCTACGCACAATTTCATGTGGAGAGCTATATCAATGAAGGCACTATTCCAGATGAGTCAGTAGAAATATACTACAACGCAAACAGACAGAACTATGTTACCGCGCCAAGCATTACGCTAGAGGTTCTCGAGATTACTTCAGATACTATAAATGGCGTTTTCTCGCCATCCGAATCTTCCATTGAAGAGTACTACCAAGTCAATATTGAACGCTTTGTATCAGATGAACAAAGACGTGCCAGTCATATTCTTTTTGAGCCTGGTAACTTCATCTCAGCAGAGCAGGTACTAGAGAGGCTTAAAAATGGTGAAGCATTTGATGATTTAGCCCTTGAATTTAGTGTTGACCAGTTGAGTGCTCAAAACGGCGGAGACTTGGGATTTATCTCCAGAGGCCTTTATCCAGATAGCTTTGATCAGGCGCTTTATAGTCTTGAGACAGTGGGAGATCACAGTCAAATTGTGGAAACTCAATTTGGTCTTCATATCATCAAGCTCGATGAGCTTGAATTGGGTCAGAGCCAACCTATTGAAGAGGTAAGGGATATTTTAATTGCGGAGCTTGAGCTGGAGGCGCAAGGCTCGGCTTTTTATGAGAAGTCAATCCAGCTAGCAGATTTAATCTATCAAAATAATACGGATCTTGACTTTATGTCTAGTTCCCTTGGAATTGGGATAACGCGTTATGAAGAGGTAACGCCAGTTGACCCTGAAATAAACTCAACCATACTTTCACATGCTTTTAACTCTGGTTTAATCAGCTCTGGATCAACGAGTCCTCTTATTGAGATTTCTGAAAATCATATAGCTGTGATTAGGGTCTCAGATTACGTTGAGCCCCAAGAAAAAAGTCTTGCCGAGGTAACTGATTTAATTAGAGGGCAACTCGCTAGGTCAGATGCAGAGAGAGTCGCTTTTGTTGATGCTGAGGCATTTTTAGAGAGGCTCCAGTCTGCCTTAGAAAACGGAGAGGACATTCCCAACATTGCGTCCCAATTTAATGCAACTTGGAATGAGCCCAGATGGGTGTCAAGAAATGGTGAGCTAAATGAGACGCCTATTGAGCTTGCTAACGCTAGCTATACATTGCAAAAGCCCAATCTCGATTCTTTTATAGCCAATATTACACAGCTGCAATCGGGAGATCCTGTGGTTATGATTTTAAGTGCTGTTGAAATGGGTTCTTCAGAAGCGCTTGACGAGTTTACCCGCCAATCATACGGACTACAGCTTACAGATGTGAATGCGTCTATTGAGTATGACGCTTATGTGCGACAAGTGATTAATGATGCGGATATAAACATTTCTCAGGCCGTTATTACTCCAATTTTCTAGACTAGCTTAAACTCATTCCTACGATTGAGTAACCGCTATCGACGTAGACGACTTGTCCTGTGATACCTGATGCCATATCGGAGGCTAAGAATGCTGCAGCATTTCCAACTTCCTCTATAGTCACATTCCTTCTTAGAGGCGACGCTTGCTCCATATGGTCAAGCATTGTTTTAATTCCTTTAATCCCAGATGCTGCGAGTGTTTTTATAGGTCCAGCAGAAATACCATTGACCCTGATAGATTTTGGACCAAGATCATAGGCTAGAAAGCGAACATTCGCTTCAAGGCTTGCCTTGGCTAGACCCATCACGTTATAACTAGGCATTGCCTTGACAGCACCTAGATAACTCAGCGTTAAGATAGAGGCATTATCATTTAAAAGTGGCAAAGCAGCTTTTGTAACAGCCGTAAGACTGTAACTGGAGACATCATGAGCAATTCTAAATCCATCTCGATCAGTCACCTCTGTGAAGCTTCCCTCAAGTTGGGATGATGGCGCAAAAGCGACAGAGTGTATAAGAATATCAAAATTACCGAATTGATTTTTAAGACTGTTAAAGAAATTTGCAATCTCATCATCACTGGAAACGTCCATCGGCAAACATACAGAACTACCAAGCTCTTGGGCCATTTTTTTTACACGCGCCTCTAATTTTTCATTCTGAAAGTTAAAGGCAAGATCAGCTCCCTGACCCTTGAGTGCGTTAGCAATTCCCCAGGCAATGGAACGAGTACTAGCCAATCCAATAATGACTGCTTTTTTTCCTTTTAAGATACTCATATTTTAATCTCCAATATGCTATTCGATAATTTCAACCTGAAGAGATAAAACCTGACCAGGCTGCAGGTAGTTATTTGGATTTAAGTTATTGCTTCTAACGATATCATCGATATCTATATCAAAACGACTTGCAATGACATACAAAGAATCTCCCTCTCGAACGGTATAGGAGACTCTTCTCGATGTATTCATTCCCGTTGTCCGAGGATAAGCGTAATCCGAGACGATAATAATTTCTTGGCCAATAGAGAGACTGTCATTCTGATTGATAGCATTCCAGCTAGCGAGCTGATCAATAGTGACGCCATACTGATTGCTGATAGACCATAAGGTATCCCCAGAACTTACATGATGCAATTGATGTTGCTGCGATTGAAAGCCTCTCATTTCGGCCAGCCTTCTAGAGTCAGAGCTCAGTGAGTAAGCATAAATGCTTGAGGTGGGGGTAGGTATTAAAAGTTCTTCATTGATTCTAAGTATTGTGTTGGTTTTTTGGTTAGCTGCCATGATTGCATCGACCGTCGTGTTAAATCTATTTGCGAGCGCACCTAAAGTGTCCCCCAAGACCACCTCATATCTTATCCAGTTAACAGCACTCAGGGGGTCGTCTTCCAATAAGTTTTCAACGAGACCCCGCTGCTCAATGGGGAGTAAGAGACCGTAAGTAACATCAGGCTCAGTTGCCCAACGATTAAGGCCAGGATTTAGCAAATAGACCTCTTCGATATCTACACCCAAGGCATTGGCTAACATAGCAATGTCAATTTGTTCCTCTACCTCAAGCTCATAGAATCGAGGTCGGTCCTCAATTATGGGTAGGTCTACGCTAAAAAGCTCTGGGTAGCGGAATAGTATGCTTAGCGCAATTAGTCGTGGCACGTAATTTTGCGTTTGCTGAGGGATAATGGGTCTTATGTCCCAAAAAGTTTGATAACTCGCGTCTCGGTTCAGGGCATTTTGAATGGTCGTGCCTCCAGCATTATAGCCAGCAGCAGCAAGTAACCAGTCCTCATTCAGCCTATGGTAAAGCTCCTCAAGGTAATTTAGGGCAGCGTTGGTACTTTGTAAGATGTCTCTTCTCTCGTCCACCCACCAGTTAACTCTTAGATTAAGGTAATCTGCAGTGTGTGGAATAATTTGCCAGAGACCCGAAGCACGACTGCTTGAGTATGCAAAAGGATCAAAAGCACTCTCAATTATAGGCAAAAGCGCAAGCTCTAAGGGCAGACCTCTTCGATCCAACTCATTGAGAATGTGATTGATATAGGGTGTAGCTCTGGTAAGTACACGGTTTAAATAGTTTTGGTTCCTCTGAAACCAGAGTATGTGCTCTGTCACATAGGGGTTAATGACCGGATCAAAAGTCAGCCCATCTTGGATTCTTTGAACCACATCCCTAGCGGGCACATCAATAACCTGAAGGGGATAAATGATCTCCCCATTAATGGCTCGGCTCTCGTAGGGGGTATTCGTTGTATCATTGTCAATGGTGAGCTGACTAATGCTTTCACAACCCACCAGAGCCAAAAGGATCGTGAAAAGATATATCAATTTAGCAAAAATTTTTTTTACCATCGACTAAATAAATAAAAGTGTATGCAATAAATTTAATAATTAATCGATTATGATAAACCATATATATATGGAAAAGGTCATTATTTATACCGATGGTGCATGTCGAGGAAATCCTGGGCAGGGTGGCTGGGGCGCTCTATTGCAGCACGAGAAAGGTCAGAAACAAATCTACGGTGGTGAGGAGAACACTACCAATAATAGAATGGAGCTCCTTGCAGCGATTATGGCATTAGACAGCCTCACGAGGTCTTGTCAGGTAGAGCTATTTACTGACTCGGTTTATGTTAAAGATGGAATTACCAAGTGGCTTAAAAATTGGCAGCAAAATAATTGGAAAACGAGTAATAAAAAAGAGGTAAAAAATAAGGATCTTTGGATGAAGCTTTTAGAGTCGTCATCTGCCCATGAAGTTCATTGGAGGTGGGTCAAGGGTCATGCAGGAGTTGCTGGCAATGAAATCGCAGATCAATTAGCAAATAAAGGAATCGATAGTTTGTAAATGATAAGAGAAGTCATATTAGATACAGAGACCACAGGTCTCAAACCAGAAGACGGTAATAGGATTGTAGAAATTGGATGCGTTGAGGTAATCAATAGAAAGCTTACCGGTAAGACCTTCCATAGTTATCTAAACCCAGAGAGAGACATCGAGGAAGGTGCCTTTCGAGTGCATGGCCTGAGTCGAGAATTTCTCTCAGATAAACCACTCTTTAAAGATATTGAAACTGATTTGCTAAGCTTTATCGATAAGGCAGACATAGTGATACATAATGCTGGATTTGATATGGCATTTCTTGATAGTGAATTCATGCATGCTAAAACAAAAAACAAGCCATTAAAACAAAATAAAATCATAGACTCCTTAATGCTTGCAAGGAAGCTTCATCCAGGCCAGAGAAACAGCCTCGATAATCTAGCAAAGCGCTATAACATCGATAGTTATGACCGGTCGCTGCACGGTGCACTTTTAGATGCAAGGATCTTGGCAGATGTTTACCTTCAGATGACAGGTGGTCAGGTAAAGTTAAATCTTGATCAAAAAGAAAAAGAGCTCAGCGCTGGCGACACTCAGGATTTTGTGATTCTAAATTTAGACAACATTGACTTAGTCTCTTGTCATTTAGATGAGGCTGAGATTAATGAGCATAAAAAGTGGCGAGAGCACTATAAGATCTAAATTTCCGAAATTTCTTAAGTTTTTCTTATCCTATTGCTAAAATAGTCGAAATTTTTTGGAGAACCTATGGAACATCTTCTAACGTTTAATAATGATATGCTTGTCTCAGGCATCATCCTCTTTGTTACCTTTTTATTAATTTTTACCGAGGGCGTACACCACATCGAGCGAAGTAAAATCGCTGTTGTCGGCGCTATTTCTATGATGATTGTCGGGCAAATTATGGGCTTTTATAGCCCTGAGGATGCCCTAGAGGTTGTTGACTGGAACGTAATATTTCTCCTCGCAGCTATGATGACTGTGGTATCTATTATGATACCGACCGGTGGTTTTCAGTGGATGGCCTATAAGATTGCTGTGATGAGCAAGGGCAGACTTTATTTAATGCTTGTGCTCTTAGGTACCGCAGTTACTGTTCTCTCACTGCTATTAGATAATGTCACAACTGTTATTATCTTTGGGCCATTAATTATCCTGATTGCTAAGCAGCAAAAGATTTCGCCGGTTCCCTATTTGTTAGCAGCGGCATTGCTCTCTGACACTGGTGGGATCGCAACACTAGTGGGAGATCCACCAAATCTAATGATTGGATCTGCGGCAAATATTTCATTCAATGACTTTGCAATTACTATGGCGCCGATCACATTTGTTGCTTGGATTGTCGTGGTTGTCATGTGTAAGTTCTTATTTAAAGAGGAGCTCGCTCAGACACCAGATATCTCGAATACGACTGTCCCAGAGATTCCTGATGCGAGACTTTGGAAGGCTTCAATCGTAATCCTAGTGATCATGGCTGGATTCTTCATGGCTCACAATGCACTCCACTGGGAGCCATGGTTCGTCGCTGTCTTAGGTATGGGAGCGCTTGCACTAGTCTCTAGAAAGGTTCATATGGAAGAGGTCATGACGCGGGTTGAAATACCCCTTTTGATCTTCTTCTTAGGACTCTTCATGCTCATCGGTGGTGTTGAGCATAGCCAGTTCCTAGAGTATCTCGGTCAGTTTATCCTTCCTTTTGTCCAGTCAGACCTGATGACGGCTACATTGGTATTGATGTGGATCGGGGCATTCCTGTCAGCAGCTATCGATAACATTCCGTTCACCGCTGCGATGATACCTATTATTCAGGGGCTAGAGGCGCAAGGAGTACCGGTTTCGCCCTTGTGGTGGGGTCTTGCTATGGGTGTTGGACTTGGCGGTAATGGGACTCATATTGGCTCAACTGCGAACGTATTTATTGTCACGATCTCAGAGCGACTTGCCAGAGAAACAGGAGACAGAAGCTTGGCGATTACACCAGGCCTCTGGGCTCGAAAAGGATTGCCTGTTATGCTAGGTACATTAGTCGTTGCAACCATACTCTTTGTATTGTGGTGGAGCCACTTTACAACAGGTGCGGGCTGCGTAGACGCGACTTGTGTAATGTAATAACTTGGTTCAATAGAGCCTTAGAAAGCCCGTTATTACGGGCTTTCTTGTATAGAGATGAATGATCAATTATTAAAAATACATCAGAAGCTCTTAGCTAAGGCTGAGATGCTAAAAAAAACGAGCATCAACGACCTTTTTGGGAGGGATCCCGAGAGAGCAGAGAGATTTTTCTTAAGTATAGATAATTCGCTGGCCTATGACTTTAGTCGAGAGAGAATCGATCAGGAGGCAATAGATTTACTGCTCGAGCTCTATCACTACCAAGAGTGCCCAAATAAATTAGATGACCTATTCTCAGGCAAACATGTTAATTATTCAGAGAATAGGCCATCCCTTCATACGCTTTTAAGAGACGTATTTGACAAAAATATTTCAGATTCACTCTCTGAGAAAAGAAACCTTGTTGCCAATGAGCTTAAAAAGATAAAGGCTTTCACCGAGGCCTTCCGAGGCGGAAAGATATTGGGAATCAACGGAAAGCCCCTCAAAGAAATTTTAGTGATTGGTATCGGTGGGTCCTATCTGGGCAATAAGCTTTTGTATGAGTCTTTAGAGGATAGCCTCAATAATTTTAAATTAAGTTTTTTAACGGAACCTAATGACAAAGAATTTGAGTCTGTGACCTCAGATCTTGATCTTGAGGAGACACTGGTGATCGTCATATCGAAAAGCTTCACCACAAAAGAAACTCTATTGATTGGAAACAGGATTAGAGAAAAATTACAAAATGCTTTTGGGGAGGATGCAGTCAAGCATCATTTTGTAGGCATTTCATCAAATACCGCTGGCTTAGATGCTTTTGGCATTGCCAAGGATAGACAATTTTATTTTTGGGATTGGGTTGGGGGAAGATACTCCATTTGGTCCTCCGTCGGTCTTCCCATTTCATTAGTGCTGGGTTATGAAGCTATTGAGGGTTTCCTAGAAGGTGGCTCTGCCCTAGATAACAATATTCAATCAACAGGTCCCATCAGTGCATTGCCTGTAATACATGCTTTGATTGGATTTTGGAATCATCATTATTTAGATATGAATTCTCATTTAGTACTGACATATCCCAAAGAGATAAAAAGTATCGTTGAATATAACCAGCAGCTAGTGATGGAGAGCAATGGAAAGGCATTACCTGAAAGTTCACCCTATAAGTCATCTGTCCAAATTATTTGGGGTGGCCCTGGAGTTGAGAGTCAGCACTCTTTTTATCAGGCACTGCATCAATCAAACCTTCGTTCATCGATTGAATTTGTATCCTCTGTCGCTGAAAGTGATTTTAGCTTTTTTAATTTCTCAAATTTAGCAGCCCAATTACAAACACTCACTGATGGGAATGAGTTGACTGAGGATAGAAAGATTATTGGTGATAAAGCTCATACTCTGATTTTATTGAGTCAAATTAGCCCCTTTAATCTAGGAGCGTATTTAGCCTTGCAGGAACACAGCACCTATATTAAGTCATTGCTTCTTGGTATCAATGCATTTGATCAGTTTGGAGTAGAGACTGGGAAGGTAATTGCTGATAATTTTTTAAAAGATAAAAAGGTTAACGTCAGTGAGAAATTTAGGCATTTAGAGTTTTTTAAAAAAAATAACTAAATTGGATTTAAGTTACTGAAAGTATTAAAATTTCAAAAATTAGATTATTCGCTATGAAATCAAAATTCTTTATATTTATCTTGAGCGCTCTTACCTCGGGTATCGTTTTGGCTCAGATGTCATTTACCTCAGGTATCGACGAGCTTATTCAAATGCAATCGCAAAGCTTTGGAGGACAGCCCACCTCAGCTAGCACGAATAGTCAAGCTGCTGACCCAAATAGCTTTGTGCAACAAGTTGGGCTTCCTAGATTGAACTCCGGGGATACGGTTATCTTAAGATTTTATTTGCTCGAGAGTTTTATCAATTC
>JAURFX010000026.1 GCA_030834065.1 Gammaproteobacteria bacterium | reverse complement strand
TTTGCACGCTTAATTGCTGATTTAATATTTGCCAAAATTTTTACCTAAGTGATATAAACATTGAAAGTAGAGTATTATTCTGACTAGTACTCTTGAAGTCAAGCACAAAGATATGGAAATAAGAAACAAATTATTAGCCAGCAATCAGAAAAGCGGGAAACTTGGACATTCTGCAGTCGTAACGGGATCAATGACTTTTGTCTCTAGGATTAGCGGTCTGGCAAGAGATATTCTTTTTGCTCAGCTTTTTGGCGCAAGCGCTAATATGGATAGTTTCTTGGTTTCATTCAAAATTCCCAATCTATTAAGGAGATTTTTCGCAGAAGGGGCATTTTCTCAAGGCTTCATTCCAGTCATTAATGAGTATAAAGAAAAAAAACCAGACCAAGTTGATGAGCTCGTTGCTAATACTCTAGGCGTTCTTTTTGTTTCACTTTTTTTTATAACTTTAATAGGGGTAATCTTTGCGCCTATTTTGATCTATGTATTTGCACCTGGTTTCTCTGATTACCCTGATCAATTGAATCTTACAATTGAAATGCTTCGCTATTGTTTTCCTTATATTTTATTTATTTCCCTCACGTCTTTGCTTGGAAGTGTTCTCAATACTTATGGCATTTTTTCTGTTCCATCAATTACTCCAGTAATATTAAATTCAACGTTTATAGCGTTCGCAGTATTTTTCTCCAGTTACTTTAACCCGCCTGAACTTTCGCTGGCGATAGCAGTTTTTTTTGCAGGTATTCTTCAGCTCCTATTTCAATTCCCATTTATAGTAAAACTGAATTTTAGTTTGCGACCCAAATTTAATCATAGACATGAAGGTGTTAAAAAGATTTTTAAATTAATGTTACCAGGCATTTTTGGCTCTTCGGTTGCTCAAATTAACATAATGATTGATACGCTGCTTGCTTCTTTTCTTGTCAGTGGAAGTATTAGTTGGCTATATTTTTCTGATCGTTTAATGGAATTCCCTTTGGGAGTTTTTGGGGTCGCAATAGCTACAGTTATCTTACCTAGACTTTCAAGTAATGCTGCGAATAGTGACTATAATGCTTTTTTAAAATCATTATTTTGGGCTATCAATGCTGTAGTCACGATTGCGCTCCCAGCTATGATCGGTTTAATTATAATTGGGGAGCCTCTTATCTACTTAATTTTTGGTAGTGACGAATTTTCATTGTTTGACGTGAATATGGCGTATTTTTCATTGATTTGCTACTCCATTGGTCTAATTGGTTTTATGCTAATCAAGGTTTTAGCAGCATCATTTTTTGCACAGCAGGATACTAAAACTCCTGTTAAGTTTGCTGTCTTTGCAATGTGTTTCAATATAATTTTTAATATTTTATTCATTGCTCTTTTTTCTTACTTAAGTATTAATGCATTACATGCAGCTCTTGCACTGGCCACATCGCTTGCTGCAATTATTAATTGCTTACTGCTTACTCGACAATTAAAAAAACTAAAAAATTTTCATGGCCGGATGATTTTTAATTCCAGAAATTCTAAAAAGATGTTAATTGCATTATTGATGGGTCTTACTATATGGCAACTAAGGCCTTTTTTTCTTGAAGATTTTGCAAGCATGACAAAAATTGATGTCGGTATTAATTTGTCTTTACTCATTGTTTTAGGATCATTAACTTATTTATTGCTTTGGTTTATTTTTGTGAGGAAATTTAATCTGAAAGATGTACTCTAATGAAGATCTATAGGAATATAAATGATGTTTCTCGTGTAAGAAGAGCAATTGCGATTGGTTCATTTGATGGCATTCATCTTGGCCACCAAGAAGTTATTAAGTCTCTTGTATCTTTATCTGAAAAAAATAAATTAACATCCACAGTTTTATCATTCGAGCCGCTACCGAAAGAATATTTCTTAAAAAACCCTCCACCTAGACTCTCTAATTTTAGAGAGAAATATTTATTACTATCTGAATTAGGTGTTAAAGAATTTATTTGCTTACGATTTAATTCTTGCATCTCTATCGATCATAAAACTTTCTTTAAAGAAGTATTAATTAGAAAATTGAATCTCAAATATTTATCAGTAGGCTTAGATTTTAAGTTTGGTAAAGATAGACTTGGAGATATCAAATTTCTTTCTTCAAAGAGTAATGAATATAATTTTGAGGTTGCTAGGTCAACGACGACAGAATACCAAAAGAAAAAAATCAGTAGCACTGAAATAAGAAGATTTCTTCAGCAAAATGATCTAAAACAAGCAAGCAATTGTCTGGGTCGATCTTATTTTATGTCGGGAAGAGTAATCAAAGGCAATGGAGTTGGAAGAAAATTAGGTTATCCAACGGCTAATATTGCAATTAAAAGAAAGCAGTGTGCATTAGATGGAATTTATGTTGTAAGAGTAATTATAAGCGGATTAACCTATAATGGAATCGCTAGTATTGGTACAAGACCTACGTTTGGCGAATTTCCTGTCGAACTGGAGGTTTATCTTTTGGATTTTAATGAAACACTTTACGGTAGAGTCCTAAGAATAGAGTTTTTAGAATTTTTAAGGAAGCAAATAGCATTTGATTCTGCAGATGAGCTCATAAAACAAATGAATAAAGATGAGAAAGCAACGCGAGATTATTTAAGACACAGTGGACTATAAAGAGACAATTAATTTACCTAATACCGCATTCTCAATGAAAGCGAATCTTTCTAGTCGAGAACCAAAATTCCTAGATGATTGGTACCATGCAAAATTTTACGAAGAGTATTTTAAGCATGACCCAGCAAAGGAGACATTTATCTTACACTCAGGGCCCCCTTATGCTAATGGCGATATACATATTGGTCATGCCTTAAATAATATTCTCAAAGACATTATTGTTAAATGTCACAGGATGTCAGGAAAAAATATTAGTTTTATTCCAGGTTGGGATTGTCATGGCCTTCCAATCGAGCATCAGGTCGAAAAGAAATTTGGGAAGGTCGGTGAAAAGATTGCGCCTAAGGAGTTTAGAGAGAAATGTAGAGAATATGCTCAAACACAAATTGAAAATCAAAAAAGCGATTTAATACGTCTTGGAATAATTGCTGACTGGAACAATCCTTACCTGACGATGTCATCCAGTTACGAGGCTAAGCAATTTGAACTGTTTGCATCATTACTAGAGCGAGGAGTTATTTCAAAGGGATATAAGCCTGTTCATTGGTGCTTAGACTGCGGCTCTGCACTCGCTGAAGCAGAGGTAGAGTACATTGATAAGAATTCTACTGCTGTAGATGTAGGCTTTAAGGTCAAGGATCCACAAAAAATTTGCAGTTTATTTGATTTAAATTTCGATCAAAATGAAGAATATGTAATACCCATATGGACCACAACCCCTTGGACTCTGCCTGGAAATCAAGCATTAACGATTAATCCCGAAATCACATATTCATTGGTTAGATGTCAACTCCGCAAAAAAAATATGAACCTATTGATTGCGGAGGAGTTAATTAAGTCAGCTCTTGAGCGTTATGGAATTGAGGGTGAGGAAATCTTGGGGTATTCCAAAGGGTCAAGCCTGGTGGGAATTTTATGTGAGCATCCTATTGAAGCTCGTATGGTTCCCATTATATTAGGCGATCATGTGACTGTTGAAGAGGGAACAGGGATCGTTCATACTGCTCCTGGCCACGGTCAAGATGATTTTATAGTAGGCAAAGAAAACGATCTTCCTTTGGATTGTAGGGTTAATGCTAAAGGTCTATACACTGATGAGGTAGCTTTTGTTGCTGGAAAACATATCTATAAAGCGCAGACTGAATTATTAGAGATCATTGAAAAGAATCAGCTTCTTTTTGCGAATTATGATTATTCGCATAGTTACCCGCATTGTTGGAGACACAAAACTCCATTGATTTTTAGGGCTACCCCGCAATGGTTTATCAGTATGGATCAGAATCATCTTAGGGAGCGATCTTTGAATGCCATCACAAAAGTTGATTGGATACCAGCTTGGGGTGAAGAGAGAATAAAAAATATGGTTAAAGATCGACCCGATTGGTGCATTTCAAGACAAAGATATTGGGGCGTACCGATTCCACTATTTATACACAAAGAAACAGATGAAATTCATCCTCAATCATCTGAAATTATTGCAAGAATGGGTCACACTGCTAAAGAAAAGGGTATTGAAGCATGGCATGAAATTAATCTCAAAGATTATGCTGAATTTGGCTTAGAAGAGTATTATCAGGTTGAAGACGTGATGGATGTGTGGCTTGATTCGGGTCTTAGCCACTCTGTGGTATTTAATAATCAAATTCCATTGAGCCTCTATCTTGAAGGAAGCGATCAGCACCGTGGATGGTTCCAGTCAAGCTTACTC
This sequence comes from Gammaproteobacteria bacterium, assembly GCA_030834065.1. Lineage (GTDB taxonomy): Bacteria > Pseudomonadota > Gammaproteobacteria > Steroidobacterales > Rariloculaceae > JAURFX01. The sequence goes on along the minus strand of JAURFX010000026.1, from coordinate 12,392 downwards.
TCTTCTGTGGCGCTCTATGATCAATCGCCATATCTATCAGTGTTAACTCATGGCTTTACAGTTGATGAACATGGAAGGAAGATGTCCAAGTCTCTTGGTAACGTCATCAAACCCCAAGAAATTTATAACTCAACTGGAGCAGATATTTTAAGGCTTTGGGTTGCTGCTACTGATTATAAGGGCGAGCTTAAGATCTCTGACGAGATATTAAAGCGGGTTACCGATGCTTACAGAAGAATTAGAAATACGTTTCGATATATGTTGGGGAATCTTCATGATTTTAATCATGACACAGATACCATTAGCATAGAGGAAATGACTCAAATAGATCTTGAAATGATTTTTCGAATGGATCATCTTCAAAAGGAAATTTTAAATCATTACTCTAAGTATGAGTTGCATTTGATTTTTCAAAAAGTACATAATTTTTGCTCTAAAGAATTAGGAGGTTTTTATTTCGATATCATTAAGGATAGGCTCTATACTTGTAGCAAACAATCAAGAGCACGAAAATCAGCGCAAGTCGCGCTTAATCATATATTGAATAGCCTTATAAGAATATGTGCTCCAATTATTAGCTTTACTGCAGATGAGGTATGGTTCAGTTCAAATTATTACAATGGAAGCTCAATATTGCTGGATGAGTGGTATTCATCAAGCAACCTCAAGCCTACCCAGAATATTAACTGGGAAATGCTCGAAGAATTAAGAGATGCGGTACTTATTGAACTTGAAAATGCAAGAAAAGGGAGTGTGATTGGTTCTGCTCTCGAGGCTGAGATATATATTGAATCAAACTCAAATAATATGAGGCTCCTCCAACCATTAAAGGATGAATTAAAGTTTTTGTTTATTACCTCGGCAGTCCATTTGCATGAAGATGATTCGGTAAAGGGTTTTCAAGTTAAAGTCGAAAAAAGTGCGCATGAAAAATGTGTTAGATGCTGGCACCAGCATGCAAGTGTAGATGACACAAAAATTTGTCATCGATGCAAAGAGAATATTTCAAATGAAGAAAAAAGAGTTTTTTTCTAATTTCAACATAATGGGCAGATCTTTAGGCTTAAGTACACTTTTTATTTTCTTCATCTTCTTACTAGATTTTTTTATAAAATCTTTGGTCATAAATTCAATGGATTTATTTCAGGTCATTTATATTAATGAATATATTGATTTTATTCGCATTCATAATACTGGTGCTGCCTTTAGTTTTTTAAGTACTGCATCAGGATGGCAAAGATGGTTTTTTATAATTATCGGGGTTATAGCGATTACTTGGTTTTACACTTTATTGATCACAGCAATCAAAGAAAAATCTAAAATACTAAACGTAGCAATGGTGTTAATTCTTGGTGGCGCAGTAGGCAATACCTTTGATCGCTTGTATTACGGATACGTTATAGATTATTTATCTTTTCATATCAATGACTGGTACTATCCTGCATTTAATCTTGCTGACACATGTCTCAGTATTGGTGCATTGTTCTTCCTAATATCATTAGGTATAGACTACTTTAGAAAGAATATTTAGACATTGTCTAAATATAATTTTTTTCCTATAATATAAGTTATGAACCATAGAATTTTACTTGCTGAAAAACTTAGAGCTGCTGGTATTAGCCCTACAAGCCAAAGACTTGATATCGCTGAAATTACACTCAGCGAACCAAAGCATTCATCAGCTGATGAAGTTTTAACGGCGTTAAAAAAAGATGGTGCGAGGGTATCAAAAGCAACAGTCTACAACACCTTAAATCTATTTTGTGATAAAGGACTTCTCAAAACTGTGGTCGTTGATCCTGAGCGCCAGTATTATGACTCTACTACCCATGATCATCATCATATTTATAACATCGATACAGGTGAGCTTATTGATGTTAATCCGGAACATATTCAGCTTTCAGTTGACGTTAAGATTCCAGATAATACCTTACCTGCTGGAACTGAGGTCATATTAAAAGTTAAGTGCCAATAATATTCTTAACTTAGCCTCTTTTTTATTGTCATAATATTCCTTAAGCCGGTGTAGCTCAGTTGGTAGAGCAATGCTTTCGTAAAGCAGTGGTCAGGAGTTCGAATCTCTTCATCGGCACCATTTAAGAGGTTCCTATGGTCAGATTATTTTTAGTTTTTATATATTCTTTTTTGTTTGTAAAATGCTTGCAGGCTGAGCTTGCAGGTGTTGAATTAAGTACCATCCATCGAATTGACTCAAGCAGCGAAATTCATTATGAGCTTGTCAAGGGTAGGCTTTTATTTGAGGTTGATCCTGATAATAGCTATAACCAATACGTTGTCGACCTAAATTTGGCACCATTAAATAATAATGGAAAGGTCTCTTTTGCAGCTGATTTTGAGTTGCTTCGGCCAATGAATCCTAATGAAGGTAACAATATACTGATTGCAGATATCCTTAATCGAGGAAGCAGAAGGGCTATCAGATACTTCAATTTTGCAACAGATTATGATTCTCCAAGTGGCCCTTCAAACTTAGGGGATGATTACTTAATGAAGAATGGATATTCCATACTCTCAATTGGGTGGCAGTTTGATGTTCCAAATAATCCAGCTTTGCTTAGATCCTATGTTCCTGTAATTGAAATGGACCCGAATCAAGATAATGGGTTGGTTAGGAGTGATTTTTTTGTGACTGAGCCCACGTCCACACATACATTAGGAGATAGAGGGCATTTTGCTTATCCAGTGAATTCTTTACTTGTTGACCAAGCGACCATGACGATAAGAGAACTTTACTCAAACAAGAAAACAATCATGCCCAGGGATCAATGGTCATTTATCGAGGACCATGATGAGACGGCTAGTAGCATCCTATCAAATGAAGGCGATTTAAATGCCGTGATGATAAATGGAGACTTCCAGCCTGGCTTTGTGTATGAGGTTTCTTATCCCAGTCATCGTTCAGCAGTTTCAGGCTTGGGTCTTGCAGCCATTCGGGACGGAGTTCAGGCTATTAAAAAAAATCTATACATAGAAGAGTTATATGACAATACATCTGAACCGATGACTGTGATTGCATTTGGTGACTCACAGAGCGGTAGAACACTAAGGACATTTCTATACGATGGGTTTAATTACAGCGAAACAGGTGAGGTCGTCATTGAGGGATTTATGATCCATCTAGGTTCTAATGCTAGGGGAGGATTTAATCAGAGATTTGCACAGGCCTCTAGAGCTGTCGATAGGAACTACGACTATCCAGCTGAAGTTTTTCCATTTAGCGATAATTTCTCAACCAATCATATAAATGGGCAAGTTGATAGTCTGCTATCCAAATATGAAGCCTCAGATTACCCGAAAATATTTTTTAGTAATTCTGCAACTGAATATTGGCGTTCACCGGCATACCTAATTCATACTTCTTCAGACGGAGAGAATGACTTAATACCTCTTGCTTCATCAAGAATTTTCCAATTCTCGGGTACGCAGCATGTTCCTTCTAATAATTTTAATTGGGCAGGTGATCAGCGAATTTCAATTGGTAATAATGCAAAATATCAATGGTTCTTGAGGGCATTATTACAAGCTATGAATGAGTGGGTCACGCTCGAAATAGACCCACCATTAAGCCAGTATCCAAATATTTATGAAGGTACTTTGATACCGGCTGAGTTGTTAACATTGCCCGAGAGCATTCCTCTTGCTACGAATGCTAATTTAAATCATGGATATGATTTAGATTACGGTTCATCCTTTCAAGATCAATTGATTCCCTCAATTGAGCCACCCATAAGAGGATATCGTTACGATCTTCGTGTCTCTGAAGTTAATAATCTAGGCAATGAGATTGGAGGGCTGGTGCCATGGGAAGTTTTCGTGCCATTAGCAACATACACTGGTTGGTTTCCAGGAAACCCAAAAAGTAGTATTGGTATGGTAATCCCTTTCTCTTCAAGCAGTCTGTCACTTCCGTATTCTGATAAAAATTCTTATATAGATGCTGTTAGGGATTACACTGCTAATCAAATAGAGCAGAGATATTTGCTTGCACAAGATCAAGAATTAATATTAAGAGAAGCTAGTCAACTATGGGATATTTTAGTTCCATAGATAATGTGCTAAAGTCTTAAAAATTCTTGGGATCTATGAAAAAATTCATTCTTTTGCTTAGTTTTATTTGTGTCCCATTGTTGTCCCAAGACTATGATGGTACTTTCAAGTCAACCTCTATAATCAGAGTTGAGCAGTCCCCAGTCATCGATGGCGATATTACCGATTCTATTTGGTTAGAAGCAGAAAGCATTACCGATTTGCATCAAATTTTTCCGCAAGAGTATGACCCCGCCTCGGAGCCTACAGAGGTTAAAATCTTATATACTGAAAATGCCATCTATGTAGCAGCGCACTTAAAAGACTCTGACCCCAGCGAAATCATCGCGCAAGTATTGAGACAGGGAGAGCGTGCCCAATACGATGACTACTTTTCAATTGTACTTAGTCCTTTTAATGACGGCCGAAGTGGCTACTTATTTGAAGTCAATCCCAATGCAGTAAGGTCAGAGGCGTTATATTCAGGAAGGACCTTTAACTATGAGTGGACAGCGCTCTGGAGAACAGCGACTCAGATCGATGCGACGGGATGGTATGTTGAAATGGAAATTCCATTCAGCAGTCTCTCGTTTAATTCTAATTCAGATACTTGGGGTATCAATTTTGTTAGAAGGATCGGCAGAAAGAGAGAGACTACTGGATGGGTTACGGAGAATCGACTCTACACTCCCTCTGCGAGCGGTGAGGTCGTTGGTATTGAAAATATTCAGCAAGGATTTGGACTTGATATTGTTCCAGGTTTTAGTTTGACCGGGGTTCGTAACGAATTTCCTGATGACTCAACTGATTCCATGTTTGAGCCTACGTTTGATGCTTTTTATAAAATTACTCCAGAACTTACCGGCGTAATAACCGTCAACACAGATTTCTCTTCTACAGAGGCCGATGCCAGACAAGTGAACCTAACTAGGTTTAATTTATTCTTCCCCGAAAAAAGGGATTTTTTCCTCCAGGACTCAGATCTTTTTGAGTTTGGTAGAGTGGGTCTTGGTACATCCGCAGCATCTAATAATGGTAGGCCATTTTTTTCTAGGCGAGTCGGACTTGATAGTAACGGGCAAGCCATAAAATTAGAGGGTGGAACTAAGATCAGTGGACGATCAGGTCCTTTTTCGATTGGTCTTCTTGCTGTCCAGCAAGGTGAAACCGAAACTTTAGACCCTACCAACCTGATGGTTGCCCGTGTCTCGATGGATGTCTTAGAGGAGTCAGATATTGGTTTCATTGTGACCAGCGGTGATCCTACTTCAAATAATGATAATGAGTTGTTTGGTTTTGATTTTCGCTATCAAAACTCTAGATTGCCGAGTAGAAAACTACTTGAATCTGAGATTTGGTATCAAGAGACCAATACCACAGGCTTAAGCGATCGGTCAAAGGCATATGGTTTTGGAATTAGACAAAACAGTTTGACTGGACTTGGATATTTCTTGACCACTCGCCACATTGAGGAAGACTTTAATCCTGCGATGGGCTTTGTGAACAAAAAGGGAGTGGACTGGGCAAATGCGGCTGTCACTTATTATCATAGACCCAGAAATTTTTTCTTACGTCATATGGCCACAAGATTAGCATTTACCCGATCAGATCGAATCTCCGATGGGAGCATTCAATCTGAGGTGATTGATTGGAGGGTCTTTGATCTGCAAGATCATGGCGGTGACTATCTACGCTTTTCATATGTATTAAATACCGAGGGTTTGGATCGAGATTTTACCGTAAGCCAAGGAGTCACCATTCCATCAGGCCTCTATAAATTTGCTGATACTCGTATTGAACTCGCCACGGGTGCGCATAGAAAGGTTTATGGAACTTTGACTTATTCGAATGGTGATTTCTATGAGGGTACAAAAACTACCATTAATCCAGCCATCACATGGAGGCCTAATTCTCACTTATTGCTCAATACCGGTTTTTCAATTAATGAGGTCAGCCTTCCCCAAGGTTCCTTTACTAAGGAGCTATTGTCCTTTAGGTCCGAGTTAGTTTTTTCAAACCAATTGTCCTGGGTGACATTAGCCCAATGGGATAACGGTTCCAATAAGATAGGTATCAACAGTATTTTTCATTGGATTCCTGAGGCCGGAAGAGAGTTATTCTTTGTCATAAACAATACCTTGTTTGATGAGGAGGACAATAATAGCTTTGCTCTAGAGACTGGCTCCTATACAGTAAAGGTAAGTTATAACTTTAGATTTTAGTCAATGAATTTAAGACAGTTATTTGATCCCGTATCCTGTACCTATACCTATCTTATCTACCAAGAAATTACCAAAGAGGCAGTAATCATCGATCCTGTTTTTGAGCTTTATTTAAGGGATAAGGCATTAATCGATGAACTTGGACTTAACTTAAAATATACGATTGAAACCCATGTGCATGCGGATCATATAACTTCGGGGTGGTTATTTAAGCAATCCACTAACAGTGAAATACTGATCTCTTCAAGCTCTGGGGCAACAAATTCTGATCGAATGTTAGGGCATGGAGATATCATCGAGTTTGGGGACATCAAATTAAAATCTCTTTACACGCCAGGCCATACCAATGGCTGTATGAGTTTTGTCGATCAAAATGAGTCAATGGTCTTTACGGGTGACGCGCTTTTAATTAGAGGTACCGGTAGAACTGATTTTCAAGAGGGTTCATCTCATGCATTGTATGAGTCGGTTAAAAAGAAATTATTTTCATTGCCAAACTCTTGCTCTGTATTTCCAGCGCATGATTACAATGGGATTATGTCTTCAACGATTGGAGAAGAAAAAACATTTAACCCAAGGCTCGGTGGTGAATTATCTGATAATGATTTTGTTGGGTCCATGGATAATCTTAATTTACCTCATCCCAAAAAAATTGATGAAGCAGTGCCAGCTAATCTTCAATGTGGCTTTCGCGAAGACGGATCTCTATTATCAAATTATCCAAAATGGGCCAGGCTGAGCTATGCCTTTGCGGGTCATTGGGACATAAGTTCTGATGAGCTTTTTTCTGTTCTAAGTCTTGTTCAGGTTATCGATGTTCGTGAGAAAGAAGAGTACCTAGGGCCACTCGGTTTTATTAAGGGAAGTAAAAATATTCCTCTTAATGAGATTAGTGAGAATAAATCGTATTTTGATCAACAAAAAAATTATGTTTTTGTTTGTAGGGCAGGGGGACGCTCTGTTCAGGCCATAAAAAATGCCGGACTCTACAAAAACCAGAACGCTGCGAGCTTAAGAGGCGGTATGATAGACTGGAGAGCAAATGGCTTTAGTGTCGAAAACGGTAAAGATTAGGAAGTAACTGTATATGAATAAAAATATGTTAAGAAATTCACTGATAGCATTAATCGCCGCTGTCCTTATATTTACCCTTGCCATATTACCGGCTGAGTATGGTGTCGATGTGACTGGATTTGGGCGTCTAATGGGTCTGGATCAAATTCAAAATGGCGCTACACAAACCATTGAAATTAGAGATGTCCTTGGTGGCAATGAAGATTATAAAGAAGTTGAAATACCCATGTTTAATCAGCCCGTACCACTGCCTAATCCTGAGGTGCATCAAGAAAAGGATACACCACCTAAAGTTGAGACCTTACAAGTCACTCTCATGGTCGATGAACAAACCGAAATTAAGATGTTATTGCAGGAAGGTCAAATGGCTCTCTATGAATGGTCCGTTGACCAGGGTACTATCTACTCAGATTTCCATGGACATGAGATTGATGAGACAAATTATTTTGTTCGTTACAGAGAGCATCAGGAGGGCTCACAAGGCGAGGGCTCGCTGGTAGCCCCTTTTTCTGGTGAGCATGGTTGGTACTGGTTAAATTATAACGATTTTCCTGTAACTATTACCTTAACCATGACCGGTTATTACGATGAGATCATAGATTACGGAATTTTTAGTTATTGATATTAACCTCTTCGGCCATCTTCTGTGCCCTGATCGTAACCAATTTCATATCCAAATTCGTAATCATCCTTGGGATCTCTCACGGTTCTTCTTGGCTCGAAGGGGCAAAGAGGGACAGAGGGCTGAAAGATACTTCCAGAGGACCTATTCCAGCCCTCTACATAGCCTTGATAAAAGCCATCGCAAAATTCCTGTCTCGTAGCATTAAGGCTACAACTTAGGAGAGCAATAAAGCCAATCAGAACAAATTTAGGGAAGCTCATATTCATATGAAAAGAAATTAAGTCTATTGGGCATTTCAATATTAGCTAAGTTATTCTTATCAAGACGTTCATCCGCTTCAATGATTTCATTCATATAAAGGATATAGGCAGTTAGTTGGTAGACCTCTTGGTCTGATAAAGAGTGCGGATTGATATAAGGCATTGCTCTGCGAATATAGTCATAAAGGGTAGTAGCATAAGGCCAGTAACTTCCAACGGTTTTAACAGCACGATCGCTTCCAATGGTGCCATGACCACCTACAAGCCTATCATTGATCAAGCCTTCACCTTCGAGACCATGACATGCAGCACATTTCATTAAAAAAACAGGCTGACCTTCCTCTGCAGTACCAGAACCATCGGGCAGACCTCGTCCTAGCGGGTCAATGGTTGTATCCCAGCTTGATAGCATTTCTTGACTGGGAGTCTCTCCAAGATTTGGAGTTTGAGAAAGCGCTAATTGTCCAATGAGTAAAAGGGTTATGACAAAGATATTTTTATACGTATACATTTTGCACCTGTCCTTCTGAATTCACTTGCCATGATTGGATCATATTGTTGTGATAGTTGACCTGTAGGCCAGAATTTTGAATGAATTCTGATCTTGTGGGCTGTCTGTTACCCTGATCATCATAAGAGCGACTCATCAGTATCGCTGGTTGTCCATTCCATTCCCAGGGGATTCTAAATTGGGTGAGAGATTTTCTCATCACGGGCTCAGTAAGAAGTGTATCAGTCCAGCTCGCACCTCCATCTGCAGATACCTCCACACGCGTGATCGTTCCGGCACCAGACCAAGCGAGACCCCTTATTTCATAAATCCCATGAGGCCCTAGTTGCTGCTTGCCAGACGGAGAGACAATGACTGACTTGACCCCCATCTCAAGGGTAAACATCTCAGAAGTTCCATTTTTTTGAAGGTCCGTGTATTTAGAGGTTTCATCTCTCGTCATTAGGGGTACATCAGATAATTTAATTCTTTGCAGCCATTTAACGGATATATTTCCCTCGTAACCAGGCAATAAAATCCTCAAAGGATAGCCGTTTTCAGGTCTAATGGCTTCACCGTTTTGAAAAATTGCAATCAGAGTATCATCAAGTGCTTTCTCAATGGGAATGCTTCTTCCCATCTCAGCAGCATCTGCACCCTCAGCTAGCACCCATTTCGCGTTCGGGTTAATGCCTGTCTCAGCTAGGAGCGTTGATAGGGGAATACCCGTCCACTCACAACAGGAGATCATGCCATGAATCTCCCCACAAGTTAGATCCGACGCTTCAGACGCTAGGTTTGGTCTGCTATTACCGGAGCACTCAATGTATTGAAACCTGGAAACCATAGGATATTTCATGAGATTTTCCATTGAAAAAACAAGCGGTCTTTCAACCAGACCATGGATCAATAACTGATGATTGTCAGGATTAATATCCGGGATGCCACTATGATGTCTCTCAAAGTGCAAACCATTGGGAGTAATAATCCCATGAAGTTTTTCAAGAGGAGTTCTTGAATTGCCTGCACCCGTTGTTCCTCGAGTCAATGAAATATACCGCTGAACATGGTCTTCATTTACAGATCGATGACCGTAACCGCTCAGGGGTGCGCCAGGCAAAGTCATATAATCAGGGTAAGATCTTTGAGCATGTGAAATACTGCCCATTAACATGGATGAGCCAGCCGTTAAATATGCTGCAGATGACTTTAAAAAATATCGTCTGTCGAGCAGCCCGTTACTTGCAACGTGTTCAGGCTTTGAGAGAGTAAGTTTTTTATCCATTTTTTTATCATAGTCAGATTAAAAAAAAATACAAATCATTAGGAAGATTTTGCGACTAATTTAGAGGTTTTATCATCATTTAATATAATATAAAATTGGCATCAATTCTTTGGGGGATAATTGCAATATGTTGTATCAAATTAAAATTATAATTAGCTTAGTCTCTCTTCTCTTATGTTTGCCAATTTTGTCTCAGGAGTTAAAAATTATGGATAATGAAGTCATTAGTTTTGGTCAGCCAAATCAATCTGAAGTAGATGCCTTTGTTGAAGATGGAGTGACTCTAGTGGTTGACCTAAGAGGTCCGAATGAAAATCGTGGCTATGATGAACAGTCATATCTTAATTCCATAAACACGGCCTACTATTCTTTACCCGTCATAGACGAGGGAGATATTAATTTTGATAATGCAAGGTTACTACAAACCCTGATTAATGACGCAGATGGTAAAGTCCTTGTTCACTGTGGTAGTGGAAATCGAGTCGGCGCTTTAATGTCACTTATCGGCAGTCTAGAGGGCATGGACAAGCAAGAAGCGATCGAGTTCGGTATTCAAAACAGACTTGGTGGCCTGATTAATACTGTTAACCAAGTTATTGAAGAATAGCGAAAAGGCCAATATGAAAAAAATTAAATACTTAGTTTTAGTCTCTTTTTTTATTTCGCTAGGTGCTGTTGCACAAGTTAATGAAGCATCGATTGATATCCCCCAACTGATACAATCTCCTACGCTTGATGATTTTGTAAATATGGCACCTAGCACTCCGCTTGCCAGACAAATGAACATGGTGACTGATTTTATTCAGAGACAGCCCGATGATGGGGCGGCAGCTTCTCAAAGGACAGAGGTTTATGTTGGCTATGATAGTGATAACTTTTATGCAGTTTTTTTAGCTTTTGATGATCCAAACTTAGTAAGGGCAAACTTAACGGCGAGAGAAAATATATGGAATGACGATAAAGTAGGTATGGTCATCGATACATTCAATGACCAGGTATCTGGTTATGCGTTTAGGGCCTCTCCTTTTGGGGTTCAGTGGGATGGTCGCTGGCTTGAGGTATCAAAATCTCCAGGCTTTGACAGTTCCTATGATGCCGTTTGGTACACAGATGGCAGGCTAACTAATGAGGGTTACCAGGTATTATTCACCATCCCAATGAGGACTTTACGTTTTCCTGAAGTTCCTGTACAGAACTGGCGAATACAGTTTGAGCGGGAAGTTAGAAGAAACAGTGAGTCTTCATTCTGGCCGGCCTATACAAGCACCATTCAGGGTAGATTAAATCAGGCAGGTATAGCATCAGGTGTCACTGGTGTTTCCCCTGGAAGAAATATATTACTCATCCCTTTCATGTTTACGAGAAACTATGAGGTCTTAGATAGCTCCAGTGCTGATTTCATCTCAGACTCAGAGAGAGAACTAGGACTGGATGCTAAATTTGTATTCAACGATAGTCTGGTCTTAGATGCGACCTATAACCCTGACTTTAGTCAGGTTGAATCTGATAACCCACAAGTCACTGTGAATCAGCGATTTGAAGTGCGTTATCCTGAGCGCAGACCTTTCTTCCAAGAAAATGTTGACTTTTTTGCAACCGAAGCAGCCCTGATAAACACAAGAAGGATTGTTGATCCTCAAAGAGGTCTAAAGTTTACAGGAAGACAGGGAGACTGGGGGATCGGCACTATGCTTATTGATGACGAGGCGCCTGGACAGGGTTTAGATTCTTCTGACCCAATGTATGGGCAAGCCGCGAATGTTTCCATATTTAGAGGCTTTAGGGACTTTGGCGATCAATCACGTGTTGGCGTGTTATTTTCTAATAGAAATTTTGGAGAAATAGATAATACGGTTCTGAGTTTTGACACACGTTTAAAGCTGACCGAAAACTGGTCTTCAGATCTTCAGTTAGTAACAACCGAAAAAATCAAAGAGGGCGGAGAGACAATTACCGGACAACAAAGGAACCTGCGCTTCGATCACAGTGGGCGTAATGTCAACATCCATGCTCACTACCTTGCCACAACCGAGGGATTTGTAACCGACCTTGGCTATATGAACAGGAACTACTCACCAGATACCGATGGCGGTCACATCAGATCTTCATATACCTTTTGGCCTGAAGGCGAAGGCAGCAGTCTAAATAATTGGGGCGTCACGTCTATGATGGTTCATATTAAGGATCAAAGTGGACAAAGACTTTACAATGAATTTAGCCCATCTGTATATTGGGAGTGGGATGGCCAGCAAGAGCTCAATCTTGGTGCTTCATTTATCGATGAGCTGCTCAGACCGCAGGACTTTTCAGGCTTAGATGAAAACAGAGACTACAATCGTAAAACTTGGAATATTGGATTTGAAAGTGATGCCTCGCAGGTATGGGGCTA
>JAURFX010000047.1 GCA_030834065.1 Gammaproteobacteria bacterium | reverse complement strand
TGAAGTCAATTGACTCAATGGTTCCAATTGGGCGGGGCCAAAGAGAGCTTATTATCGGTGACAGGCAAACCGGTAAGAGTGCGGTTGCAGTCGATGCCATTATCAATCAGAAAGGTACCGGCATAAAATGCATCTATGTGGCAATCGGTCAGAAAAATTCAACGGTCACAAACTTGGTCCAAAAATTAGAAGAGCACGGAGCTATGGAGCATACCATTGTTGTATCTGCTTCCGCGTCTGATCCTGCTGCGATGCAATTCTTGGCTCCTTATGCCGGATGTGCCATGGGTGAGTATTTTAGGGACAGAGGCGAAGATGCACTGATTATATATGACGATCTTACGAAACAGGCATGGGCATACAGACAAGTTTCGCTACTTTTGAGAAGGCCTCCTGGAAGAGAGGCTTATCCTGGAGATGTCTTTTACTTGCACTCAAGGCTGCTCGAGAGGGCGGCTCGGGTGAACGCAGACTATGTTGAGAAAATGACCAATGGTGAAGTTGTTGGCAAAACAGGTTCTCTCACAGCGCTGCCTATTATCGAAACACAAGCAGGTGACGTTTCTGCCTTCGTTCCAACGAACGTAATCTCAATCACCGACGGTCAAATATTTTTGGAGACAGACCTTTTTAATGCTGGAATCAGACCCGCTATTAATGCTGGGCTCTCAGTATCTCGTGTGGGTGGAGCAGCACAGACTTCGATTATTAAGAAGCTCGGTGGAGGCGTTCGTCTTGCATTAGCGCAATATCGTGAACTTGCCGCTTTTGCTCAGTTTGCCTCCGATCTTGACGAGGCAACAAGAAAGCAGCTGGAAAGAGGCCAAAGGGTGACAGAGCTCATGAAGCAGAAACAATATTCGCCGCTTTCAGTTGCTGAGATGGCAATTTCACTTTATGCAGTGAATGAAGGGTACCTTGATAAAGTGCCAGTTAATCAGGTTGTTAGCTTTGAGGGCGCATTACATGCCTTCGCGAAAGATCACTCTTCCCATTTAATTCATGAGATCAATACATCAGGTGCCTATGATGATGAAATCAAAGCTTCGCTCAAGGCTCTTTTAGATTCATTTGCCGAGAAGGGGACTTACTAGATTTAGTTTATGGCTGTCGGGAAGGAAATTAGAACCCAAATAAGCAGTGTCAAAAACACTCAAAAGATTACGCGCGCCATGGAAATGGTCGCCGCTTCTAAGCTAAAAAAAACCCAGATAAGAATGGAGGCATCAAGGCCCTATGCTGAGAACATTAAATCTGTTGTTGGTCATTTGATGCATATTAATCCTGAGTATGCGCATCCATATTTGTCGCAAAGGGACGTCCAAAGAGTTGGAATGATTGTTTTTACTTCAGATCGTGGCCTTTGCGGGGGTCATAATGTCAATGTGTTTAGAGCTACAGTTAGCAAGCTTAGAGAATTTCAAGAGGCAGGCATTGAAGTTGATCTTGCGCTTGTTGGTACTAAAGCAGTTGCCTATTTTAAAAGATTAAAAGTGAATGTTGTCTCAGCTGTGACGCATCTTGGTGATCAGCCACATGTAAGTGATCTGGTTGGAACCATAGCATCTATGACCGAGGCTTATAAGGAAGGCAAGATTGACCAGCTTTTACTCATTCATAATGTTTATGTCAACACCATGACACAGAAACCAGAGATCAATAATCTATTGCCTATTGAAAAAACGGACGAAGATTTATTGCAAGATCATTGGGATTTTATATATGAGCCAAGTGCTGAAGAATTATTAGATACTGTTCTAAATCGGTATCTTGAGTCCCAAGTATACAGAGCCGCTGTTGAAAATGTTGCATGCGAGATGGCATCAAAGATGGTAGCGATGAAGGCGGCGACGGATAATGCCGGTAAGTTTATTGACAGACTAAATTTAGAATATAACAAGGCTAGACAGGCAGCCATTACCCAAGAGATATCTGAGATCGTGGGTGGTGCAGCAGCTGTTTAATTGAAAAGGAAAGAAATATGAGTACAGGAAAAATTGTTCAAGTGATTGGTGCGGTAGTTGATGTTGAGTTCCCTAAAGCAGAAATACCCAAAGTCTATGATGCACTTAAAGTTAGCGAGATGAATATTACTCTTGAAGTGCAACAGCAGCTTGGAGATGGCGTAGTAAGGTCTATTGCCATGGGCGCAAGTGAAGGGTTAAGACGAGGCTTAGATGTCGCAAATACCAAAGCCCCCATTTCTGTTCCAGTTGGCGAGAAAACTCTTGGAAGAATTATGGATGTTCTGGGTCAGCCGATTGATAATGCTGGCGAAGTTGGCGCTGAAAAAGTGATGCCCATTCACCGCAATCCCCCTTCCTATGAAGAGCAATCAACATCTACAGAACTGCTTGAAACAGGCATCAAGGTGATCGATCTGATTATGCCTATCGCTAAAGGTGGAAAAATTGGACTCTTTGGGGGAGCAGGCGTTGGCAAGACCGTAACGCTGATGGAGCTGATCAATAATATTGCTAAAGAGCATGGTGGATATTCTGTATTTGCTGGTGTTGGTGAGCGTACTCGTGAGGGAAATGACTTTTATTATGAAATGAAGGAGTCTAAGGTTCTCGATAAAGTAGCGCTTGTCTATGGCCAGATGAACGAGCCTCCTGGTAATAGGCTTAGGGTAGCGTTATCAGGACTTACCATCGCAGAAAACTTTAGGGATGAAGGTAAGGATGTACTCATGTTTATTGATAACATCTACAGATATACGCTAGCTGGTACTGAGGTTTCTGCGCTATTGGGCAGGATGCCTTCTGCTGTCGGCTATCAACCGACTCTGGCTGAAGAAATGGGTGCACTGCAAGAGAGAATTACCTCTACAAAAACTGGATCCATTACATCTTTTCAGGCCGTTTATGTTCCAGCGGATGACTTGACAGACCCTTCGCCCGCAACGACCTTTGCTCACCTAGACGCTACTCTTGTGTTATCCAGACAGATTGCTGAACTGGGTATTTATCCTGCTGTGGACCCACTGGACTCAACGAGCCGCCTTCTTGATCCAAATGTCATTGGTTTAGAGCACTATGATGTCGCCAGGGGCGTTCAGGCAGTGTTACAAAGGTATAAAGAGCTACAAGATATTATTGCTATTCTAGGCATGGACGAGCTTTCTGAGGATGATAAGCTGACCGTACAAAGGGCGAGAAAAATTGCAAGATTCCTTTCCCAGCCATTTACAGTAGCTGAAACTTTTACTGGAGCTCCAGGAAAATATGTCAGCCTGAAAGATACCATTAGAGGATTTAAGTCAATTGTGGAGGGTGAGTACGATCACCTGCCAGAGCAGGCATTCTACATGGTTGGCGGAATTGAAGAAGCCGTAGAAAAGGCAAAAACTTTAAATTAGTTTAAATATGTCTGAAATAAATGTGAACATTGTTAGTGCCGAGGGGGAGCTTTTTAAGGGCTCCGTGAGCATGCTTTTTGTTCCAGCAATCTCGGGCGAATTAGGCATTGCTCCTAAACACGCTCCCCTACTTACCGCATTAAAGCCCGGTGAGATCAGGGCCGAGATCGCTGATGGAGATGATATACATATATATGTAACCGGTGGAATATTAGAAATCCAACCTAATCAGGTTGTGGTTTTGGCAGACAGCGCGCTGCATGCCAAAGATCTTGATGCGGATGCAGCGAAAAAGGCCCGGGACGAAGCCAGAAAAGCTATTGATGGAGCATCGCAGGACCTAGATCTAGTTCAAGCGCAGGCTAATCTTGTCGAGGCCGAAGCTCGTTATAAGGCGGCACAAAGACTCAAGGGCAGATAGCCAAAAAAGCAAAAAAAAATAACATGTGCTAGATTGAGCGAGTGTCAGTAACTTCTAAAAATCTTTCTGTAATCATTCTGGCTGCTGGAAATGGCACAAGAATGCAATCATCTATTCCCAAAGTGCTTCACAAGCTTACAGGTAAGACACTCCTTAATCATGTTCTGACAAACATCGAGAGAGTCAAAGCCCATGAAGTCATCGTTGTGCTTCAAAAAGAGCATGAAGAACAAATTAAAAGCACTCTAAGCCAAGATTGTTTAATCGCTATTCAAAAAAACCAAAAGGGCACTGGCGACGCCGTAAGATCAGGTCTAGAGGTAGCCAATCAAGAAAACGATATATTAGTTCTGTGCGGAGACATGCCTTTGCTCTCAGCATCAACATTATCAAAATTTTTAGGTCTTGTTTCAAAAGATGCATCTGCGGTACTCACCTCAGTTTTTCATGATCCCAAGGGATATGGAAGAATCCTTAGAGATAAAAATAATGCCATTCATAAAATCGTTGAGGAGTCAGATGCCACGCCCAAAGAAAAGCATATTCAAGAAGTTAACTCGGGAGTGATGCTATTAAGATCGGCCTTTGTTAGAAAGGCCATTAATGAGATCGCTCCTGAAAATAATCAGGGAGAAATCTATCTTACTGATTTAATTGAGATTGCGATTTTACAAAAACATCAGTTTGATGCTATAAATTGCGCAAGCGAGGATGAAATACTTGGCATTAATAATAAGCGTCATTTAAGTATTGCTGAGGCCTATATGAGAAAAAATAAAACCAATGCTTTATTGGATAAAGGGGCAACTATCATAGATCCAGCGAGGGTTGATGTGAGGGGCGATGTATCTATAGGGCGTGACGTAGAGATAGATGTTGATGTAATCTTTAAAGGAAACGTATCGATTGGTAATAATGTCAAGATCGGCCCCTTTTGTATTCTTAAAGACGTAAGTATTGCTGATGGAAGCATTATTGAGTCACACTCATCTATTGACTCTGCTGATATAGGCTCAAATTGTATTATAGGCCCTTATGCCAGAATTCGCCCAGGCGTAAAGCTTGAGGAGGGCGCAAAGATTGGAAATTTTGTAGAAATAAAAAAATCAAGCATTGGCAAAGGTAGCAAGGTGAATCATCTTAGCTATGTGGGCGACGCAGAAGTCAGTGCAGGGGTTAATATTGGTGCAGGTACCGTTACTTGCAACTATGATGGCGCTAATAAACATAAAACCATTATTGAGGATGATGTATTTGTCGGCTCCGGATCAATGCTCGTGGCCCCCGTAACTTTAAAAAGGGGCTCTACCATAGGCGCTGGCTCTACGATCACTAAAGATGCTCCAAGTCAGTCACTGACGCTTGAGCGAGCAAAGCAGGTTACTGTAGATAACTGGTCAAGACCCACTAAGGAGAAAAAATAATGTGCGGAATAGTGGGTGGAATCTCGAATAGAGACATTGTCCCTATTATGATTGAGGGACTTAAGCGAGTGGAGTACCGAGGGTATGATTCCGCAGGTATTGCCTACATAAAAAATAACGCCATTCAATTAATAAGGGCAAAAGGCAAGATCAAAGAGCTTGAAAAAAAACTAAATGCTAAAAGCGCCGGATTGATTGGCATTGGACATACCCGATGGGCAACCCATGGAGAGGTTTCAGTAAAAAATTGTCACCCGCATGTGACCCATAAAAGAATTGCAGTTGTCCATAATGGAATTATTGAAAACTATCTGCAGATTAGAGCTAAGCTCTCAAAGGAAGGAATAAATTTTTTATCTGATACCGACAGCGAGGTCATATCGGCACTCATCTATAGCAAGCTTTCCTCCAAGACTGAACTTAAAGATGCGGTTATGTTGGCTTGTCAGGAGCTGATCGGGTCATTTGCATTTGTCGTTATGGACTCCGATCATCCAAATTCATTGGTCGCTATCAGAAGAGGCTGCCCCCTGATAATTGGTAGTGGCATCGGTGAAAATTTTGTCGCCTCTGATATTGCAGCGATATTAGCCGTCACTAATAAATTTCAATATCTTGAGGATGACCAGATCGCGACCCTATTCAAAGATGACTTTGTAATAGTAAACAAGAACGGCAAAAAGGTTTCAAATAAGATTATTACTTCAACTGCATCCTTGGAATCTTTTGAAAAAATGGGTTATCGCCACTTCATGGAAAAAGAAATCCATGAACAGCCTACGGTGATGGAGTCTATACTCGAGGGCAGGGTAACAAAAAATAAAATTTTAAATATACTATCTCAGCATTCATTGCAGGCTTTATGTACCTCAGATTTTATTGATATTGTGGCCTGCGGGACTAGTTATCATGCGGGCCTAACGGCAAAATATTACTTTGAGAGTCTTGCTGATATTGAGGTTCGAGTACATATTGCCAGTGAATTTAGATATACCGCGCCCCAGATAAGAGGAAAAGGTGTTTTTATATGTATATCTCAGTCAGGAGAGACACTGGATACGATAGAGGCGCTTAGACTTGCAAAAAAAATGAGATATACCAGTACATTGGGAGTCTGTAATGTGCCTTATAGCACTCTAACTCGTGAAGCAGACGATACGGTGTATACACGAGCCGGAGCTGAAATTGGGGTTGCATCAACTAAGGCATTTACGGCACAGCTCTTATCATTATTATTAGTAGTGCTTGCAATAGCAAAAGAGAAAAATAATTTAAAAAATAAAGAGTCACAATTTGTCAAAGAGCTTCATCAACTACCAAGACTTGCAGAGCGGGCTTTAAAATTAGAAAAATCTATTGAACGCATATCAAAGCGCTTTGCTGATAAACATCATGCACTTTTTCTTGGAAGAGGCACTTGTGTGCCAATAGCCTATGAGGGCGCACTTAAGCTAAAAGAAATTTCGTATATTCATGCAGAGGCATACCCAGCAGGAGAGCTAAAGCATGGCCCTATTGCGCTTATTGACAAAGACATGCCTGTGGTGATTTTATCGCCTGACGATGATATGGCAGACAAGATATTTAATAATTTAAAAGAAGTAGAGGCTAGAGGCGCAGAAATATTTGTTTTT
>JAURFX010000074.1 GCA_030834065.1 Gammaproteobacteria bacterium | reverse complement strand
CTCTTGACCCTTATATCCCAAGTACCTATTTTAAGGTTGGAGGTACCCCTCAGGCATGGCTCGATGAGCAAGCACAAGGCCTGAGAACCATTGCGCCACATCACTCCGCCTTATTTCAAGTTGATCCGGAAAGTTCTATAACTCTCGGTATGGAATCCACGGTGGTAGCTTTATTAGATTTAATGCAGAGCGATTAATGATAAAAGTTTTGTCCTTTTATGAGTTCGCTCCGTTACAAGATTTAAAGCGGATAAAGCTATTAATTGAGGAGGCGAGAGGTGCTGGTGATATTTTTGGTACTGTATTAATTGCCGAAGAAGGTATCAATGCAACCATCACAGGGCCAGAAGCTGAAATCACTACCTTTATTGAAAAACTAAGAACTATAGAGGGTATTAGCATACCCGTAGTGAAAGAAGCAGAGACCATGGATCATGCCTTTAAGCGTTTTAAGGTGAGGATTAAGAAGGAGATCGTCACGTTGGGCAAAGGCCCCTTAGACGTTAAAAATTCCACGGGGAAATTTGTTAGACCGCAAGATTGGGAAAAGCTTATTCAAGAAGAAAACACGGTACTTATCGATACTAGGAATGAGTATGAGTTCTCGATTGGAAGCTTTAGAGGAGCCATCAACCCCGAGACGAATTCCTTTAGAGATTTCCCTGATTGGATTGAAGCAAATAAGCTCAAACTCGAAGGAAAAAAAATTGCCATGTTCTGTACCGGAGGCATCCGTTGCGAGAAGGCATCCTCTTACATGATTAAAAATGGGTACAAAGAAGTTTATCAATTAGAGGGTGGGATATTGAAGTTTCTTGAGGAGCAGGAGTCATCTTCAAGCTGGGAGGGTGAATGTTTTGTTTTTGACGAGAGGGTGGCTGTCGATGAGCATCTAAATAAAGGGCGGTATCAGATGTGTCACGCCTGCAGATCACCAATTACACGAATTGACATCGATTCAGAGGACTATGTCAAAGGGGTGAGCTGTCCAAACTGCATACACAAAACTTCCTCCGAAAGTAAAGCCAGATTTGCTGAGAGACAGAAACAGCTTGAACTCAATAAGGCCCGTCAAGTTGGATAAGTATCCAGTCCTCTACACATTCAGAAGATGCCCCTTTGCCATTAGAGCGAGATTGGCACTGTGCGTTAATCAAAAACAATGTGAGGTTAGGGAGATTAAGCTCTCAAATAAACCCGCGGATATGATCGAAAGGTCAAGCAAGGGCACTGTTCCTGTTCTTATTTTAAATGACGGTAACGTTCTAGATGAGAGTATCGATATTATGAGGTGGTCCTTCGACCAGAATTATAAAATCAATGATGAGCTGGAGTCATGGATTATTAAAATCGATACTGATTTTAAATATCATTTGGATAGGTACAAGTATCCTAATCGATATCAGAATACCAGGTCCTATAATCATCGTGATGCATGCCTTGATACGCTAAAAAAATTAGAGGCATCTTGGAGGACTATGGGCAGTAATGAGGAACTTAATTTTTATGATTTTGCGTTCCTAACTCTAATCAGGCAGTTCAAAATGCCAGAGCCGGGTTGGTTTGATGCCCTAGATCTAGATTTTATAAAGACACGGTTAGAGCTCTTAATCAATTCCAATCTTTTTAGCTTAGCCATGCAAAAGTATCCACTATGGGATAGCAGTAAAAAAATATATCTACTTTAATCAATTACTTGGAAGTGAAATAGCGTTGTGTTAACTTCTATGTAAGGAGAATTAATTATGAGACATCTGATTGCTATTTTATTATTTTTTTCAAGCTTTGTGCTGTGGTCTTGCCCATCCGTTAGCGGCTCTGGAACGAGCTTAACTTATGACTCGCAAGAGCTCTATGCGCCTAAAAGACATGATGTTATTGCTGGAGGTGGTGAGGACCTCAGTACCTGTTATGATCTCCCTGGGTCAGGCTGGGTTGCCTACAGCCCAGACTTTGAGCTTGATTTCGAACAACTTAAGCCGGTTAGAGAGCTTGAAATGAGAGTCGATAGCGATTGTGATTCTGTTCTTCTTGTTAATGGCCCAGCGGGCAATTGGTTTCATGATGATGATAGCAATGGCTCATTAGATCCAAAAATTAGATTTACTAATGCACCTAACGGTATCTATGACATTTGGATCGGAACTTATGATGGCGAGTACTGCGACGCAGTCTTAACGTTGGAAACGTTTTAGCTAAAATCCTTAATCATTTTTTGGTGGATCATGCCAATCTCGGTATGCCCCTCGCCATGCTTCTTAAAGCCAACTTTTAGGTAGAAAGGGATCGCGTAGTTCCTTGCATTGAGAAAGAGGGTTTTAGCATCCTTTGCTTTTATATGATCTTCGATATGCTCGATAAGCTTTTTTCCTATATTAAGTTTTCTAAATTCTTCTTCTACAGCCATATATCTTAGTTGAAATATTTTCGGCTGGACCTCTTGCACTCTTGCGCAGGCAATAATCTTTTCTTTATGCCTAGCAACAAAGTGTTCAGCCTCATCCTCTTTGTCATCTTTAGTAGTTTCAAGGCCCATGCCAAGTGGTGCTCTAAGTTGTAACCAGCGAAATTCATAATATTCCTTCATTTGCTTTTCGTCAGTTAGCTGAGAAAATACGGGATTAATGTTTTTATTCATAAGACAATTATGACACTTCAAGAGAGCATGCTGTTAGCAATCGATCAGGCAAAAAAAGCCAAGAAGAGTGGTGAGGTACCAGTAGGATCTGTGATTATTGATGAAACCGGGAAGGTGATAGCATCTGCATACAATCAAGTTATCTCCCGGCATGACCCAACAGCCCATGCAGAGATCAATGCAATCAGAGAGGCATGCAGATTAATTAAAAACTGTAGACTTAATGAGATGATTCTTTTTGTTACCTTAGAGCCATGTTTGATGTGTGCTAACGCTATTGCAGAGTCAAGAATCAAACGTGTGGTTTACGGTGCCTCTGACTATCAAGAGGGAACTTTTAATTCAGCCGATAATAAATATTTATTGAAACACCAAAAGTATGAGGTCATAGGTGGGATATTGGAGGAGGACTGCTCAAAAATACTGAAAGACTTTTTCAGAGAGAGGCGTTAATCAGTTAGAGGCAAAGTACTCATTAAAGCTCATAAGCTTTAATAGCTCATAGTAGCGCCTCACATTTTTTACGTAATTACTTGCCTCATTACCCCTGGCATAACCTCTCTTTAGAAAGGAGATCCAATACTCGTCTTCGAGCCTAGAGAGATTGCTCTCGACGTCGCTCCATACGTCTGGATTGCCACCCCTGATTTCTGTGAGTATCCTGGCATCCTCAAGATGGCCAAATCCAAGATTATATGAAGCTACGGTAAGCCATAAGCGATCTGCACCCTGAATTCGCTCAGGCAGTTTTGTATCAAGCTCACGTAAATAGCGAGCACCGCCTATAATTTGATCCACAGGATCATTAATATTATTTACCGATACAAAATCAGCAGTATCTTGCGTAAGCATCAT
>JAURFX010000017.1 GCA_030834065.1 Gammaproteobacteria bacterium | reverse complement strand
TTCAAATCCAATTCGATTAACCGTAACTACAAAAGCACCATTGGCAATTGCATGGCCTCTTTGAACATTCAACCATGCCTGCAGCTGTTTACTACCAAATTCATCTTTTTCTTCTGGATGCCAGCCAATGGCAGTTGGATAAACTAGAACCTTGGCGCCTAAAAGCGCTGTGATCCGAGCAGCCTCGGGAAACCATTGATCCCAACATATAAGAGTACCGATCAATTCATCCTTGCAAGGAAATACTTTGTAACCTAAGTTCCCAGGAGCAAAATAAAATTTTTCATAATATTTTGGATCATCCGGTATATGGGTTTTTCTGTATTTACCTAAGAGTCCAAAAGGTGAAATATATGCAACAGTATTAAAGAAAATGCTTGGCTCTGACTTTTCAAATAAACTTGCCACAATACATACATTTCTTTTTTTTGCTATCTCAGATAACTGATCAGTAAAATTCCCGGGAATGGTTTCAGCATAGAAAAAGTTTTTTGGATCCTCTGTCTGGCAAAAATAAGGCGTTGCAAATAATTCGGGTAAGATAATTAGCTCTGCGCCTTTATCACTGAGGTTTTCAATAACATTGATTGCTTTATTTTGGTTATCGAGCAACTCGTTTGACATGGAAAATTGAGCAATACCTACTTTCATAACCCTGACTCTTTATGATTCGCATAAGTTTGATCTACAAAAGTCTTTAAGTATCTTTCAAATATCTCAGTTCCAAGTGAGGGTTTTATTAAGCCTTGATTGATTTGGTGCTTTACAATTTTATTCATCCTTTTTTGAAGATCAGATGGAAAGTATTGCACTTGATTAAGCATTGATTGAATATCGGTCCCTTCTATCACTTTCTCAATCCAAAAGTTTCCTTTTTCCTCTTTATCACAATAGATATGCGCTTCAGATACTCTACCAAATAGATTATGGCTATCCCCCATACTATCGTTATAAGCGCCCATCAAGAAAAAACCTAAAAAATACTGATTAGAATTAGCCTCATGAATAGGAATAAAGCTAGGATCATTTTCATTTGAAACATACTTGTGTACCTTCCCATCGGAATCGCAAGTAAGATCCATCAGAATACCTCTTCGTTTAGGTTCCTCATTTAGCCTAGAGATAGGAATAATTGGAAAAGCTTGTCCGATAGCCCAATGATCAAGCATCGATTGAAAAACTGAAAAATCACAAAGTATTTGATCGGTAAGAATTGATTTTAACTCAATGATCTCTGATACCTCATCAAGATCCTCTAATTTCATGAATTTATCCAGCAATAATCTACAAGTAGTCCAAAATATTTGGTCCGCCAAACCTCTCTCTTTAATGTTGATATAACCAAGTGTAAACAAGCTTTTTATATCCTCATGCTTTTCAACTGCATCATGATAGGCCTCTATCAGCTCCTCAAACCTAGAAAGTTCCTTTACATTTTGATATATCTGAAAAAGACTATTCAGGCTATCATTTTTAATTAAGCCTTTATCAATATGTCCATTGAGAATATCCCGAGTATGCCTACTAATTACAGGAACAATTAGAACTGAATGATAGGCAGTCAAGGCTCTACCGCTCTCAGTTATGATGCAAGGCACTCCTACCTTGTTATTTTCACAAACCTCTTTGATTCCATAAACAATTGCGTTTGCATATTCTTGAGTTCCGTAATTTATCGAAGGGTCTTGGGACGATGTATTTTCATCGTAATTAATACCCATACCTCCACCAACATCTAAATAACAAATTGGAGCGCCTAAGCTCTTTAATTGGCAGTAAATTTGTGCAATTTCTTTTGTAGCCTGTTTTAAAACTTGAATTTCAGAAATCTGACTTCCTATATGACAGTGTATAGTTGTTATTTGACCGATAATACCCCTATCTTTAGTGTCATCAATAATGCTCAGTACTTCAGGAATTGTGAGGCCAAACTTGGAATTCAGGCCCGAGGAAGCAGCCCACCTGCCAGAGCCTTGAGTAGCAAGTCTTAATCTTAATCCAAACTTGGGCATAAATTTTTTCTTCTTGCCAAGTTTAACAAGATCATTATATTCATCTATTCTCTCAATAATGGGTATAACATTTTTCCCTAACATTTGAGCATCAATAATAAGCTCTAACATAGTGGAATCTTTGTGCCCATTACAAATCAAAAGACGATCATCCGACTCAAGATGAGCCAAGCAAGCTACAAGTTCGGTTTTAGAACCACACTCTAAACCAACATTGTATTCAAGTCCTGCATCAAGTATCTCCTCAACCACCTCATGTAGCTGATTGACTTTTATCGGATAGACAAGCTTATATTCATTTGCATAATTTGCCTCTTTAATAGCTGATCTAAAGGCTTCATTAATTCGACTGACTTGAGAACCAAGAATATCTAAAAACCTTAGCAGGATTGGCATTTTTAGTTTTCTTTTTTCTAGATTTTTAATAATGTCATTTATGTCAATCGCTGTTTTATCATTATTTTTTGGGCGAACAATAATATTGCCTTTTTTATTGATCGAAAAATAAGTCTCCCCCCAGTTTTCAAGTCGATACAATTCTTTGGAATGCTTGATATCCCACTCAGATACAATATTTAAAATATTATTAGCTAAATCTTCCATTATTAAAGATCTAAAACGTAAGCAAAAACTAATGGTGCAACAATTGTTGCATCAGATTCAATAACAAATTTAGGTGTTTCAATGTCAAGTTTGCCCCAAGTAATTTTTTCATTGGGAACAGCTCCTGAATAGGATCCATAGCTGGTTGTTGAATCACTGATTTGACAGAAATAGGCCCACTTAGGTGTATTGATTTGTAGGTCTTGCTCCATCATAGGAACAACACAGATTGGGAAATCACCTGCTATACCTCCACCTATTTGGAAAAAACCAATGTCGTTTTTTGAAGATGTCGCTTTATACCAATTGGCAAGTTCGATCATATATTCTATGCCGCTCTTAACGCATCGGGGTGAGCTGATATCCTTATTGATACAATGTGCTGCAAAAATATTTCCTAGGGTAGAATCTTCCCAGCCTGGGACAAAAATAGGGATTTGCTTTACAAAAGCCGAGTAGAGCCAACTATCCTTTTTTTCGATTTGAAATTCATGATCAAGCTCTTTAGAAGCAAATATTTTAAATAAGAATTCATGCGGGAAAAAACTCTCATTTTTTTTATCTGCTTCGATCCAATGCTTTAAAACGATATCTTCAATTTTTCTAAAAGCTTCCTCTTCAGGAATGCATGTATCTGTGACACGATTTAAATGAGAATCTAATAATTTTTGCTCATCCTCTGGGCTTAAATCTCTATAATTTGGAATCCTTTTATAGGAGTCATGCGCTACAAGATTGAAGAGATCTTCCTCTAGGTTTGCTCCAGTGCAAGTAATAGCATGAACCTTGTCTTCCCTAATCATTTTTGATAACGAGATACCAAGCTCAGCTGTACTCATTGCTCCGGCAAGAGTCATCATCATGATTCCGTCATTATTCAAATGATCTACGTAGGCTTTAGATGCATCAATAACTGTTGCGCTATTAAAGTGCCTGTAGTTCTCAACTAAGTAGTTCTTTATAATACCCACTAAACTACCCCCAAGGAAAAAAGAGGTCTTAGATTATCAAAAAAACCATAAATCTCAATGACTTTTTGGTATTTGTTGGGTAAGGCAGTGCAAACCGCCAAGACCCTGGACTAATGCATTGGATGAAAAAGGAATAATATCCCTATCCTGAATATGCTCTCGTAATATCCCTATATTATAAGAATCTGCCTTGCACCCAAATTGAGGAAAAAGCAAAATTTCATTTGCAAAATAAAAATTAGCATAACTTGCAGGTAATACTCCCACATTTGGGTCATGGATTGTTTGGGGCATTCTTAGAGGAATGATTTCTATATTTCTTTTCTTAGCTAAGTCAGATTCAATTAAATTTTGATAATTGTTCATGAGATTTTTAAAATTAGCATGATCTGAATGATCCTCTTTCATAATGATAATTTTTTCATCTGAAATGAATCTGGCTATTTCATCAATATGACCATCGGTATCATCCCCTTCAATACCATTTTCCAGCCAAATTAATTCATCTACTTCAAAAATTTCAGTTAAATATTTCTGAACTGATTCCTTTGAAGAGGTACCGTTTCTATTGCTATTTAATAAGCATTCAGTTGTAGACAATAATAGTCCTGATCCATTGAAATCTAAGGCGCCTCCCTCAAGTACATAGTCAAAATGTACTACTTCCGCATTAAATACTTCTGCCATTCTCAAAGCGATTTCATTATCTTTATTGAAAGGTGGGTACTTACCTCCCCAAGCATTGTATTTAAAATTAAGCGCAATTCTTTTAGCACTTTTATCAAACACAAATAGGGCTCCATGATCCCTCGCCCATGCATCATTCGATTCAATATGATGAATAAAAATTTTTTCATGATTTGAGAAATTTGAAAATCTATTGGTGAGCAACCTAAGGGTCTCTTTATCATTGACTGCTAAATGTACATTCTCGACCTCAGATATATAGGAAATGGTCCTTATTAAGGCTTCCTGAACATCCTTCAGATGGGTTGGCCAAGTATTTCTATTGTGAGGCCAAGTAAACCAAGTTGCCTCATGGTCATGCCACTCTGGAGGGAAAAAATATCGATCGCTATAATTCATCAAAATTGCTGTGAAAATATATAAAAAATTATTATCATTTGTGACGTAAAAGGAATAAATGGTGAAAAATTATAAACCTCTTTTGATGCTTTTAGCTACCAGTATATTTGGTCTTCTCTCTGCTCAGGATATTACAGTTGGATCAATTCTTAAACCTACCGAGCTCAATAGCAGATACCCATTTGGCAAAAGTCCATTATTAGTGATAACTAACAATGACCAAGGAACGATTGGAATTTTAATGAATCGGGCTATTTCTGTTGGTACTGCAAAATCTCTTGTAAATAATATATGTAGTAGAGGTAATAAAAAATATTTTCTTGGTGGGTTAAATAATATTTACCAACCGCTAGCATTTCATCTCCCAACTGCAAACTATTTGATTGATCCATTTCCTATAAAGCTTGATGACTCCATGCTTACCTTATTAGACTCGAATGAGATATGTACCGATTCAAGAAGTCATATATTTTTTGGATTTGAATTTTGGAATCCAGGCCAACTTCAGTTTGAATTGTCTTCAGAATTGTGGGAGCTTGAGGCACTAGATCAATGAGATTTTCATACTACAGTAGCCTTAGTAAGAAAAATAAAGCTATCTATCTACAAAGTGAAGCAATCAATGAAGTAGATTTAGAAGAATACATCCCTATCATGAGGTGCCTTCAGGGAATTAATAAAGCACTTATTAATGATGACAAAATCAGAGTACAGTGCTTAACACAAAAACTATTAAATAATCTATGTGAGTGCCTCGAAGTTAAAGAAGTAAAAGTTAAAGTGCTTAGCTGCAGACCAAGCAATCGTTATGGCGAACTTCATGGTATGTATGAACCTTCCTTTTCAAGAGCCCGACCAGCTTTAAGCATATGGATGAAAACTTCTTCAAAGAAACAAACTGTGAAATTTAAAACTTTTATACGTACCTTAATTCATGAATTTTGCCATCATCTTGACTATGAACTTTATGGTTTTAAGGATTCATTTCATACTATTGGCTTTTTTAATAGGGAGTCCTCGTTGTATAAACAAGTCATGGAATATATGCCATGATATTTAAATGCTTGTTGTTGTAATACTTATAATATTTGCACTTTTGGCCTTTTTGCCAAGCGTCATAGTCAATTACATCATCAAAAAATATCATTCTCCGAAACACCTTTTTCCATTCAGTGGCCATGATTACTCAAAAACACTATTAGGGACCCTTAGGCTTGAGCATATTCAGGTCATTGAAACTGATAAAGGAGATCATTATGATCCTGAAAAAAAAATCGTTGGATTAAGCAAAGATACCTTTCAAAACTCCAGCCTATCGGCAATTACAATCGCAACTCACGAAATATCTCATGCTCTTCAGCATGCTCAACATTACAGACCACTTATTTTAAGAACAAAGCTCGTGAAGCTAATCATGCCTTTGGAAAAAATTGGTGCCGGCCTTTTGTTTTTATCTCCATTAAGCATTCTGATTACCAGAATGCCCATCCTAGGAATGCTCATTTTTTTAGGTGGCTTTCTAACCTTGTTCACATCAATCTTGGTACATGCGGTAACCATTCCAACTGAAATTGATGCCAGCTTTAATAAAGCCATACCTCTGCTTGAAAAATCAAAGATACTTACCCAAGATCAACTAAAGAACTCAAAAAAGATATTATTGGCAGCGGCATTTACTTATATTGCTGTTGCTCTGAGAAGCCTCTTAGATATTGCTCGTTGGTGGGATATCTTAAGAAGACGCTAGTCTATATTTATGGATTTAGCATCTGCTGGAACTTGATAGACATTTAGTGTTATTGAAATCAGTGTGTAATATCCTAAAATACCGATGAGATGATTCATGCCTCTTGATCCAACTGCAAGAATAGTTTTTTGATAATTTTCTTCTGAAACTTTTTTTGTAAATAAGACTTCCTGACAAAAAAAGTAAATTGCTCTCTGGCTAATATCATCAAATTCTGGCTCTAATCCTTGACGTAATGCTTGTATAGTTTGATCTTTAATTCCTGCCTCCCTTGCGCACTGCTCATGGACAGTTAACTCATATTGAGAGCCCCAAAAATTCGCTACACATAAAATCGCAAGCTCGGATAAATGTCTTGGCATTTCCTCGGTATAACGAAGGTGTTCGCCCAGTTTAGATGCATAAGCCGCAAATAAAGGAGTTTCAAGCCAAGCCTGCATGGGCGCAGGTAATTCACCCCGCTTGCCGGCACAAATATCTCTAGCAACATTTAGTTGCTGATCGTTTAATTGTTCTCTTTCCTTGCCTTGATATCTTGGAATCAATTGTTTAATCGCTCTCTAAATCTTCAAGAATAAATAGATCAGTAATCATAGTTCTAATATGTACTGAGGCATTGACATTATCTATACATTGCGAGCCAATATTTTTTTTCTTGAGTGTCAATTCTACAATTTCCTTTGCGATCATAAGATCTTCCATGGCTGCCTTTATAAATGCTCCTTGATTCTGCTGAGCCTTTAAATAGTTATAAATTGCATCAAGGGCACCCGTCATTTTTGTGAGGTAATCTCTTATCGGGACACTATTTTCACCGATATCAGTTTTCCTTCCTTGTGCGGCATACGCCAGCATAAACTCATAGGCAACTTCAATATCTTCAATAGACTCAGCTAATGGATGTTGACTCATATTTTATTCTCTCTTTTGATTAGCATTGAGTTTAAATAATCTCTATTCTCAGGCCTAAGATTAAAATAAATATGAAGCATAGTAAAAGACATAATAAATAACCCCGCTATTCCATGAACCCAATAAATCCATCCCCATTGTTCCAAACTGTATAGCTCAGACCTTCTGGATACACCAATGACATCAGCATTAAATGCGATCAATATACCAGTTCCAGCTATAAATAGAATAAGTACGGTAAATATAAAATGGATGCCCTTTTGAGGTAAGGTATATTTTCTCTCACTCAATTCATTTTGCTTTAGGCAAAATATTTTTTGTAACTTGTCTCTATTTGTCGAAGTTAAAATATGAAAGACAGTTATTAAAATTAATGACACCCCAAAAATCCAGTGCAGATTAAGCCAATCAAAATCGACGCCTAGCTTAGGCAAAAATCCGGTAAAGATTAATATAAGAATTACGAGGGCATTGGCCCAGTGGTAAAGCTTATCAATAGTACGATGTCTCATTATTTTTTTATAAGCTTATAAATGAGATGAGCGAAAATAATAGCTAAAGCAATAAAGAAAAAGTAACTGATAAGATCATAGGAAATCCCCAGTAAAATTTCCTGACCCCATGCGTTCCTTCCATACCTAAAAATATCCATTTAATTAAATTATACCCATATAACAAAACAAAAAATCCAGAAACCTAAACTTGAGTTCCTTGCATACATTAAGTAAATTTAAGCAATACTACTATGGAATTATAATGTCACAATTAACAAGATTTTTTTTATTAGCTTTTTTCTATTACATATATCCAGTTGAAATATTTCCCCAAGATATTCCTGCTTTTACTGATCAGCAGCTAATTGCAAACCCAACAGATGCCTGGATCACTAATGGGGGTAATACTTACAATCAACGTTACTCTCCATTAAACGAGATAAATACAGAAAATGTTGGATCTCTTGAGGGTGTATGGATGACCCACTTAAATGGATCAGGTATTGGTGCAAGATTCTCTGGGGAGGCGCAACCAATATTTTATGAGGGTATTATCTATGTGATTACAGGTGAGGATGATGTATTTGCTGTAGATATTGATACAGGAGATATCATTTGGACATATGAGGCAAACCTATTTGATGGGATCGAAGGGATCTGCTGCGGATGGACTAATCGAGGGGTAGCGATTGGAGATAATAAAGTCTTCATCGGTCAATTAGATGGGCAATTAATCGCCCTTGATAAAGATAATGGTGACATAGTTTGGTCAGTGCAGGCTGAAGATTGGCGGCAAGGTTATAGTATAACCTCTGCTCCACTTTACTATGACGGAAAGGTGATTACGGGCTTTGCGGGCGGTGAAAATGGAATCCAAGGTAAAGTGAAAACTTATGATGCCGAAACCGGGGAGCACTTATGGACTTTCTTCACAGTGCCAAATCCTGGCGAAATTGGTCACGAGACATGGCCACAAGATAGTGAAGTCTATAAGTACGGTGGGGCACCAGTTTGGCAGACACCTGCATATGATCCTGACTTAGAAATGCTCTATTTCTCAACAGGAAATCCAGGCCCAGATTTTAATGGCTGGATGCGTGAAGGAGATAATTTATTTGCCACTTCAATCGTAGCTATTGATTCAAATACCGGGGAATACAGATGGCATTTCCAGCAAGTCCATCATGATATTTGGGATTATGATGCTCCCAATCCTGTGGTTTTATTTGATATTGATATCAATGGTGAATTACGTCAAGGGTTAGCACAGGCGAGCAAAACCGGATGGGTTTACATACTTGATAGGACAGATGGAACACCGCTCATTGGTATCGAGGAGAGACCGGTCCCTCAAGATCCTAGACAGGCCACCGCTGCTACCCAACCTTATCCTATCGGTGATGCATTTGTTCCTCAGGAGGTTGATATTGCGCCCGAAGGATATCCCGAGCTTGTGAATCAAGGAAGAATTTTTACTCCCTTTTGGACCGAAGGAACTGTTATAAAACCAAGTCATAATGGAGGAGCCAATTGGCCACCAAGTTCTTATAATCCAAATACTGGAATACTCTATGTTTGTGCAACAGACAGGATGTCTTTTTTTAGGGGTGGTGAGCCAGAGGAAATTCCTCCTCGTCTTGAGGGTCGGTTTTTGGGAGGAAGATTTGGAGCAGTACCAAATTTTATCTCTGGAGTATTTGCAGCCATGGATATGACAACCAATAGAATAGTATGGCAACAAAGATGGGCCGACCGCTGCTACAGCGGATCAATCACAACTGCAGGAGGACTTACCTTTGTTGGCAGAAATGATGGCAGACTTACTGCATTATCATCACGCACGGGTGACTCGCTATGGGAGTTTCAAACGGGTGCCGGTATGAATTCTCCAGTCACAACCTTCAACTACAATGATAAGCAGTATATTGTTGCGTATGCCGCTGGCAATACTTTCGCCGGATCGGAAAAAGGAGATAATTTATGGCTCTTCACAATCGATGGTGGCATCTCAGATATTTCAATGCTTGATAGCATGAGTGGCCTTGAAAATTTTGATCTCTCATCATCGGATATGGCTAACGGTAATACTATTTATGCGTCAGCTTGCAGCTTCTGTCATGGGGTAGATGGTGAAGGAGGACATGGCGGTGGTATTGCACTTATGAGTGCGTCAAATCCTGGTTATGTCATTGATAGAATTAGAAATGGCTTTAATGCAATGCCTGCTTTTAATGGGGTGCTAAGCAGAGAGGAGATCCTTGATGTGGCGGCCTACGTAACAAACGAGCTCGCAAGTCAATAATTAATGTATATCAGAATTGTAATGAGTGCCTAGATTGACTCTTTGATTCAATGCTGACTGAGCCAAACTAAGAGAGACTTTTAACCTAAGTCTTGTTCTTAGTAGATCGTTACCTGGATCCTTCATGCCGATTTTATCATCGACTCGTTGAATATAGTTTTGAATCTCATTAATCGCAAACTGCATGCCTTCATCGGTCCTAATGATACCGACATAATCCCATAGAAATTGCTTACAGCCCTTGATAAGTTGATAGCAAAATTGCTTATGCTTTTGCTGTGTCAGATGAGGATGACTCGTCATTTGATAATTACTCTCAACAGGGCTTTGATTGATATCTGATGCAACATACAATGCAGAGACCAGCCCTTCTAATAACGAATTACTGGCCAACCTGTTTGCGCCATGCAATCCAGAGTTTGAACATTCACCAACAGCATAGATACCTTCAATATTTGTTTTAAAATTTTCATCCACCTCTATACCTCCGCACGTGTAGTGAGCCGCGGGTGTGATAGGTATAAATTTTTGTTTAACATTGATACCACGTTTTAAACACTCCCTAAGGATATTAGGAAAATGATTCTCCAACTGCTCTGCAGAAACCTGAGTTGCATCAAGATAGACGTATGGGTTTTTTTGTTCAGTCATTTTTTGAAAAATTGCTCTACTCACCACATCGCGCGGTGCAAGCTCTCTGTCTGGGTGAAAATCTTTCATAAATGCATTTCCTTTTAGGTCACGCAAAATAGCGCCCTCACCCCTTAAAGCCTCTGAGATCAAATACAAATTTGTATTCTCACCAAATAATGCAGTTGGATGAAATTGGACAAACTCAAGATTTGTTATTTTGCACCCGATCAATTCAGCAAGTGCGATGCCTGTTCCTCTTGCGGGGCTAGTAGTACGACTATAAAGCCCTGAAAATCCTCCCGTTGCGATGATAAGATTACTCGTTTGAATTTGATGCCTGTTACCATGGATATCATCAAGCTCAACTAACTTTAAATTTTCATGCACTAATTGCAGGTTTACCGCCTCAACATTAGAGATTATTTTTATTCTTGAATCTTTTTCTATGGCAGCACATAAAGCCTTCATGATATGACTACCGGTAGCATCTTCAGCATGCACAATTCGCCTGTAGGAATGCCCCCCTTCTTGCCCGAGAGCTAATTTTCCATTTTTTTCTCTTGTAAAGGGAACACCAAGATGAGAAAGCCAATCAATTACTACTGGGCCCTTTTCAATAATTTTACGAGCCATCTTGCGATTCGTACTTTGACTGCTGGCTCGGCAAGTATCTTCGAGATGAGATTCAAAAGAGTCTTCGCTAGCGACAACGGCAGCTACTCCGCCTTGTGCCCATGAGCTCGCAGTGTTTATTGCCTCACGCTTAGTAAGGACTACTGAAGGAATGTTTAATTCTGCTAGTCTTAAGGCACAGGATAATCCGGCAATTCCAGAGCCAAGGATTACAACCCCATAATTATTTTCAGTCATTTATTTTATGCTTAGCATTCTTTGGACTGAGGACAAGGCTTTGCTCGCAATGCCTGAATCGATATGAATTTCATGCTGGCCATTTTCTAAACAACTTAAAATATTACTCAGCGTGATTCTCTTCATATGTGGACATAGATTGCAGGGTCTTACAAAATTCACCTCTGGAAATTCTACTGCAACATTATCGCTCATTGAGCACTCTGTAATCATGATCACATTTTCAGGTCGTTTTTGATCCACATAATCAATCATGCCCTTGGTAGATCCGACGTAATCCGCCTCTTCAAGCACATCAGGCGCACACTCTGGATGAGCAATGATTTGAATATTGCTAAAGGAACTTCTGTAGTCTCTTAATTCTTGTCCTGTGAATTGCTCGTGTACCTCACACTTCCCTTCCCAAAGAATAATTTCTTTTTCTGTTTGGCTTGCAACATATTTACCCAAATAGTTATCTGGAATAAAAATTACCTTTTCCTCAGCGAGGGACTCAACGACTTTTAGAGCATTGGAAGACGTGCAACAAATATCTGTTTCTGCTTTAACATCCGCTGAGGTATTGACGTAGGTCACAACTGGAGCACCAGGATGTTGCGATTTTAAATTTCTTACATCTTGTGCTGTGATTGAACTAGCTAAAGAGCACCCAGCTTCGATATCAGGAATCAGTACCTTCTTATCCATATTTAATATCTTGGCTGTCTCTGCCATAAAATGCACACCACATACAATGATGATATCTGCATCAGCATCTGAAGCCATTTGAGCCAACCCTAAGGAATCACCCTTGTAGTCTGCTACGCCATGATAGATTTCTGGTGTCTGATAATTATGGGCAAGGATGATTGCATTAAGTTCTGACTTTAGCGTATTAATGCGATCAATAAGGGGGGCATGAATAGGCCACTCAACCTCAGGAATTACCTTTTTAAGCCTTTGATAAACCGAGCTAGTCCTTGCTTCTACTTCAGTTGTAAATTGTAAATTCTGCATTTTTTTTAGATCTAAATGAGTAATTTAATTGTAGCATAATGCTTGTTTTAAAATTTTAAAGTCTATGCCAAATTAAAATAATAAACCTTTGTGATAATTAGGGTATTAGCTCTGATGGACCAAAGATATTATATCCCCTTTGAACGGCCTCTCTGTTGGCAACTGTCTCATACCAGCTTTTAACATTTTTATATTTAGATAAATCAATAGATTGCCTAGGATATCTTGCAATCCATGGCCACATGGCGATATCAACGATGGAATAACTATCTAATATAAATGCTCTGCCTTCAAGCCTCTTTTCTAGTACTGAGTAAAGTCGGTTCGTTTCATTAATGTAACGCTCCTCGGCATAAGGAGCTTTACCCTTGTTATAAAAATTAAAGTGATGATTTTGGCCGAGCATTGGGCCGATATGTGCAGCTTGGAAAAAAAGCCATTGCATCATCTCTATTCTTGCAGCCCGATGTTCAGGCGCTAACGCCTTAAATTCATCTGACAGGTATAGAAGTATGTATGCTGACTCCATCAAATAGGCATCAATCTTTTGATCATAAAGAACTGGGATTTTGTGATTGAGGTTCTTTTTTATAAACGAAGGGGTAAGCTGCTCATCGTTTCCAATATTGACTGGAATAAGTTCATATTCAATATCTAGCTCAGCAAGCATAATTGAAATTTTTCTGCCATTAGGCGTAGGCCAATAATACAAAGAAAATCTTTTTTTGCTATCAATCATCTTTATAAAAGTATAGATATCCTTTTATCTAATTATTTTTTCATTTTTAGCTTGATATTCTTTGAGCTTCTTTTTGTAATCTTCGTCAGATAGTCCGTGCCAACCAATACATTTACCTGTTGGGCTTCTGCCGCACTTACACTCCATACCTACACTCCTTAAAGTTTATTATTCGTTAATCATTGTCATACAATCATACGATTGGTAAGATCGATTTAGAATAACTTTATTAATAGACATACAGAAAAAAATATTATGAAAAAAATTATAGCCTTATCTGCATTCATTTTTTGCTCAAACTTAAACGCTCAGTTATTTGATCGTTTACCAATGGAGGCGGTACTAGCCCAAGGTGAGGAGCTTTATAATGCACCTGCTAGTTGTGCCACCTGTCATGGAGCTGGCGGCGAAGGTCTCATCGGCCCTAATTTACTTTTTGGACCTGTCGCGAGTGACATTTTCGCACAGGGAGAGAGTAATCCAGTTATGGCACCTATGATGGCAAGCTTTAACTTTTCTGATGAAGAGCTTGCTGCAATTGCAATATACATAAGGTCTATGGCGGGTCTTCCTTACAGCGAGGAAATGCGTATTGAGATGCTTCTTAATCAGGCAGCCGCCAGAGGAAACAGAGCCACTCAATTTGAATTCATGAAAACCGACCGAGATCGTCAAATCGAAGAAATTGAAAACTTCTCAGATTTGGCTGCTAACTGGGTAAGAAGATCTAATGAGGGAAGCTTAAGAAGGGATTATGACGCAAGAGTTGTTGCAACCTTTGATCCAGGCGAACCTAAATTTACTCCCGAACCTGGAAAAACATATTTTTATGAGAATGTTGGAACCAATAGCTCGCCGAATGTTTTATTCGATGGGTATGTCGGACCCTCAAGCAATCAAGTGGTTGTTGGTGACGCGGAAACCTTTGAGGTCATTGCAAGCTACCAGTTCTCAGATGATTTAAGAGCCACAGTCCATACCTCTGCTGTCTCACCTGATGGAACGCAAGTATATATCACAGGCCCAAGAGAGCCAGGGCCCGACGGAAGGCCTGATCCGAGTGGCTCACAAACTATGGTGGTTGCTGATGCGCTGACTTTGCAACCTATCAAGCAAGTCACCATTGGTGCACGCTTGCATCATGGTGCGGTCTTTGGTGATTACATGTTATTTGATATGTTTGCGAGAGATCCAGATGGGCCAGGCTTGATGATCTACGACCCAGATACAGATGAAGTTGTTGCGGCTCTGTATGACCAAGACCTTGGTGGAATGATTTATACAACATGGGCCGATCCTGATTATGAGTATATTTATGCACTGATGGAGCCAGCAGGCTACGCACCTGGTCGTGCCAGTGGTATGCGCGCAGTTACCTCAATATATCAAGGCAGGCTGATGGCCATGAGACCTTTTTGGGTCGCAAAAATCAATGCAACTACCTGGGAAGTTGAGATGGAGTTTCCTGTGCCAGGCTACCGTCCTAATTGGGCGCTTATTGATTCAGCTAAAGAGAATCTTTATATCATTACCTCGACTTCAAATATATCTAAAATTAATCTCAATACCGGTGTCGTTGACTGGACCAATGGAACGGGTATTGGGCCATACGGAGCCTCATTTAATGCTGATGAGTCAGAGATATGGGTAGCAGATAAAGGAGAAGGCGCCTCTCACCTAGGAAGAACCCTGACTATTATTGATGTCCATGAAGGACACGCGATTGAGACAGTTTATGGTGGCTATAAAGTAGACCATGTCATCTTGGCACCAAATGGGAGAGAAATGTGGGCTACCAGCAATGCTGAGGGTCGGCTGTATGTATATGATGAGCCAACGCGTGAGCTTTTGAGGGTTATCGATATGCCCCAAAACGGTGATGCCCATGGTATCATTTTCGTTCATTATGACGAGAATGGAAATTCAAGCGTAGTTCGAGATCAGGGCAACTTCCATAATGGGATTAATCCAATCGAAGGGGTCGCACTTAACTACTAAGCATGCGATGTAATTTTTTTTATCTCGGGGCAATCATGATGATGATTGCCCTCTCTTCATTTGCACAGGAAGAGCATGTGCATTCAATGGCCATGCAAGATGTTTCTGTCATGGAAGGATTTAATATCGTTCCAGAGTTTCAGCTTACCGATCATTTAGGCAATTCTATCGATCAATCCATATTAGACAATAACTATACTTTGGTCGGTTTTGGATTTACTAACTGTCCAGATGTTTGCCCATTGATGGCATTTAATATGGGAATGGCACTCCAGGAAATGCCTGCCAATAGCCAAGGCATTTTTATTAGTGTAGACACTGAGAGAGATACACCTCAGATCACTCATGACTATGCCTCTGCCTTTCATCCCAGAATGTTAGGGCTTTCTGGCAGTATTAATCAAATTAACAGTGCAAGTAACAATTTTAAGGTGAGCTACACAGTGACAAAGACACCTAGCAGCTATGTAGTGCAACATACCTCAAGTATTTATTTATTTGGCCCCAATAGAGAACTGATGAATATCTTTTCATTCAATGATTCGGCAGAGGTGATACTAGAGGGCTTTAGAGAGCTCTATGGAAACTAATTTTTATAATCCGGTTAAGCTTGTTAGCTTATCCTTGTTAGCGCTTCTTATTGCTTGCTCTTGGCTTATTTTGCCCTATACCATTCAAGGCAATAATCTCATGCAATCAGCCGGTAACGAGTCCCGCCTTATAAGAGCAGACACTGTCGCAAGCTATCTAACTCGAGAGATCATAAATACTAATCTCATTGAGATCACAGGCACCTTTGCGACAACAGAATATTTTCAGTACGTAGACCGCGCAATGACTGTTAATAATTTACGTCCTGATAGAAATTTTATTTTCTTTATCAATGAGACAATGCATACCGATGATTTACCGGGCGCTCTCCCGAATGTCATTCTAAGAATAAATGACCAAGAATACCTACCTAACTTTTCTGAGGGTCCTAATGAGGCATCTCATCATAGGTTATCAACGTTCTCTTTCTCAAAGTTTGACCCAGAGAATAACCCCATTCAAATTACCAATGATGATGTCATAGAACTTTTTATATCAAACAATTATCTAAACAGTCAGGAGCCACTCACTTTTGTTGGACGATGGGAAGGAGGCATAGAATTACCTGAAGAACTTAAATCTAGAAATGATATAACTTGGATTGCTGTGCTTGCGCTAGGGGCAGGACTTTTATCTTCAGTACTGACGCCTTGCTTACTGCAACTTGTCATTATGTTTGGAGGGATTATGGGGGGTCTAACAAATTCTGCGCAATCACATAATCCTGTAAATTATTTACAATCGGCTCGAAATAAAATGCTACTTATCGCAACAAGTTTTATCATTGGCTTCCTCCTGTTATATGTGCTCGCAGGCATTGTGATTGGCTACGCTGGTAATCAGGCTCAGTTATTATTTTCGGTGCATAGTCGAAATGTCTCTATTGCCTCTGGTCTTGTTGTCATTGGACTGGGTATTTGGATGATTTTTAGAGGAAATAAAATATCAGCATGTCCTGTCATGGCTCCTGATGCAATTCAAAAATTCAATCAAAAAGATTTATTTGCGACTGTCATTGGATCGATAGGTTTTGCTCTTGGTTGCACTGCGTGTTTTGGAGGTGCCATCATTGGGACTCTTATTGTTTATGTGGGTGCTATTGGCAGCCCAGTAATAGGAGGGTCAATCATGTTTATTTTTGGATTGGGTGTTGCCATCCCCTTCTTCTTAAGCGCACTATTCTTATCAAAATCTAAAACATTTATGCTGGCTATCAGTAGCTACAGGAAAAGCCTAAATTTAATTAGTGCCGCTGTTGTAATGCTGTTTGGACTTATTTTGGTAACTGATAATTTTCATACAGTTAGTGATTTTATATACCCCTATCTAGGCTTAAGCTAGCTCATAAATGAAAAAATATTTAATTATTTTTTTTTGTTTCGGAAGTTCAAGCCTGCTCTCGCAAACTGGTATCTCTAATACGCTTGATTTACTTTTTGTCTCAAGCAACAAGGTGAATCAAATTGAAATTATCGATTTATCTCAAAATGACTCCATCGCAGTCATTGATACCCACAAGCAAGTCCATGAATTATTTGCTACGCCCTTTGCTCCGGTATTAATATTTACAAGCCTCGAGGATAATACTGCAAATTTTATCGATTTAAGAAATTTATCCATAGCCTCAGAAATGAGCCTTGATGTCATTCCTGAATTTGGAGTAATGGATCCATCAGGAACAAAAATTGCGTTCACTAATCTATCCGAAGGTGGGATTCAATACATTAGTGCCTACGGAGCAAGCACTATTTTTACAATCCATGATTTTCCTCCAACCAGTGCGGTCCTATTTGATACAAATGAGATTGAGCTTTTCTTCTCGGGATATCAGAATGCATGGATTGGCTTTTTGGATCTGAACACACAAGTATATTCAGAAATTGAATTACCAATTATCTCGGAAAGAGCGTTACTATCCTCACCCTCAAGAAGTCTTGATGGAAGATATATATATATCTCAAATAATCTTAGCGGCGAGGTTTATGCTATCAATGCCTTTTCAAAGATAATCTTTAATTCTTTTCAAATTGGTGATATGCCTGCAAGACCCTATACAACACCGTCTGGGTCTTTTATGTATATGATCGATCAAGTGAGCGGAAGATTTTTATCAGTAGATCAAAATCAGTTTAATGTTTATTTTGATGGTACGTTAAGTTCAAATCTAAATCTTATTACTGTTGGTCGGTTTGACCGATTCAATTTATTTATGGGGACCACAACAAATAATTATCTACTCTTTGATAATGTCACGCTCAATATTGTGGATGCGGGTAATTTTGCTGGCATTCCTATTGAGACCTTTGGCTCAGTAGATGGAAGAACCGCATATATTGCATTCGCAGATACACCAAATATCTCTGTGTACTCACTTGAAAATCAAAGCATCGGTCTCATTGAGACAACCATTAAAACTGGTTTTGACGCAATGACCGTCGGACTATCAAACAATGTGTGTCACTAAGTGGCGCGCCCGGAGAGATTCGAACTCCCGACTTCCGGCTTCGTAGGCCGGCGTTCTATCCAGCTGAACTACGGGCGCGTGGAAGTCATTATACTATTTAAAATAAACCTAAACCTATTCACTTAGGCCAAGAGAACTAAACTCTTTCAAATGTAACTCAACTTGCTCTTCATAAAGTTTTTGGATTACATGCACTACTGAATCACTGCCCACATAATATTCTTTCTCAAAAGCACCGGATCTTATCGATCCTACAGGCATCACGCCTCTGGTAGTACTGGTGATGAATGCTTCTCTTGACTTTTCTAACAAAGCATTATCAATTTCAGCCTCGACAAATTCATAAGAATCTATATTGATTTCCTCCAGTAGTACTTTGCGAGTAATACCTTTTAATAAGCCATGCCTTACAGGTGCGGTAATAATCTGATGATCATGAATTACGAAGAAATTTGAATTTGAGCATTCAGTAACAAGACCATCATGATTATAAAATAAGACATCTTCACAATGATGATTTTTAGCATCTGTCAACCCTAATATATTATTTAGGTAGTTCCCTCCCTTTATGCTAGGACTTAGAGATCTAGTAGAATTTCTTAATACGTCCCCTAGCCACAATTTTATCCCTCTTGAGTAAAATTGCTGATTCCATGATGGCAATTTCTTGGTAAAGATGATTAAGCCAGGATCACTGGCCGAGGCAATATCAAGATCCAATCCTATACCTCTAGTAAATATCATTCGGATGTAGATATCTTCCTTAGATGCTATCTCCGAGAATTTGAAAATTTTCTTTAAACTAGAAAAAAGTTCATCTTTATCAAAAGGTATATCAAGGCTAATGAGTCTGCATGACTCTAAAAACCTCTCCCAGTGGGCATCAAAATATAATGGAATACTGTTTTGAGTTTTAAAGACCTCATAAATGGAGTCACCAAATAAAAAACCTCGATCAAAAATGGAAATTTTTGCATCTTTAAGATCGAAACACTCTCCATTGATTAATGCTGATTCTTTCATTAATTTAAACTTTTTATACTTCTATAGCCAAACTCTCGTTGTGCCGAAGAGAGCATAGAATCGATGAGCGTCAATCTTTGAATGGTTTTATTTATTTTGTTGATACTGGTGACCTCAAGTCCTGGTATTCCGCAAGTATAAATATCATCAAATGGTCCAAGATCATTATTAAAATTCAAAGCCAGTCCATGATAGGATCTACCTTTTTTTATTCTAACGCCTATGGAAGCGACTTTTTTATTCTCAACATAGACGCCAGGTGCAGAGCGGTTACCAAAACTTTCAATATCAAAACTAGCGAGCGTATTAATAATGACATTCTCTAAAGCGACGATAAAGTTTGAAACACTCAAGTTCATCCTAAATATGTCAATCATAAAATAGAAAATAAG
The DNA here is from genome assembly GCA_030834065.1 of Gammaproteobacteria bacterium. Classification (GTDB taxonomy): domain Bacteria; phylum Pseudomonadota; class Gammaproteobacteria; order Steroidobacterales; family Rariloculaceae; genus JAURFX01. The sequence goes on along the minus strand of JAURFX010000017.1, from coordinate 1,313 downwards.
TTGGCCTGGGCCATGATAAGTAACCTGACCACCACGATCTATCTTTTTTACAGGGATATTATTTTCCTTAAGAATATTTTCATCCTTGCCATTAAGGCCTTGCGTATAGATATGATTGTGTTCTACCAACCAAATTTCATCTTGTGAATCATTGGTGCGTCTTGAGGTAAATTGTTTCATCTCTTCCCAACAAAGATCGAAATCAATTCTACCCAATTCTTTATAGAGGCAATCATTCATAAAGCAAGTTTTACATGGCTGCATTTTGCAAGATGTCTATATACTTCGTCAATTTGATCTCTGCTTTGGGCATTAACGGTAATAGAAAGCGACATAAATTTTTTATTTGCGCTATCTCGTTGACTCACTTTGTAGCCACCTAGGCCATAAAAAGATTTAAAAATTTTCTCGACCTCAAAGATAAATAGGTCACTCGTCTCACCAAAAACTTTGACCTGAATTTCGCATGGAAACTCAAGGAGTGAAATATCCTCGGACATAATCTATTGGAACCAGTTTTCTACATAATCCTTGAGCATTTGCCAGTAACCTGCATCTTCAGAGGAATTTAATGCATTTAGCGTATTTTCGTAGACAATCGAATCATTTAGGAGTATTTGAATGTCGCCTACCTGCGCGCCTAGGTCTACCGGGGCCCATAGATCAGGATTGATATCAACTTGCATAGAAATATCATCAAATGTACCCCTAGGGAGAGTTAAAAATACCTCCTCCCCAGGCCCAACGGGTATGTAGGCAGGTGTCCCACCTAGAATGCGTGCCTCAGTAACATTTTCATTAATATTGATCAGTCTTCTGGTTTCAAAAAAACGAAATCCATAATTTAATAAGACTTGGCTACCCTCCGCTCTTGCCTCAGCACTGTTCATACCAAAAACTACAGCAATTAATCTCATGTTATCCCTTATGGCGGAAGATGCAAGGCAATATCCAGCAGAATCTGTATAGCCAGTTTTTAGTCCATCGACAGACGGATCGCGCCTTAGCAAGGTATTTCTATTTCCTTGCTGTATATCGTTATAGGTGAATGAACGCTCAGAATATAGTTGATAGTAATTAGGAAATTCACTAATGATTGCTTGAGCGAGTGTCGCAACATCTCGAGCGGTCATATAGTGATTGGGATCAGGGAGTCCTGTTGCATTCATAAATGAAGAGCCTGTCATACCCAAAAGATCGGCATGATACATCATTACATTAGCAAAGGCTGCCTCTGAGCCCGCCAGATGCTCTGCAAGAGCAACACTTGCATCATTACCAGACTGAATAATCATACCTCTCAATAAATCGTC
>JAURFX010000037.1 GCA_030834065.1 Gammaproteobacteria bacterium | reverse complement strand
ATGATTTTTATTCTCAATATGATGAATGGATTTGAAAGACTTATAAATCAGAGAATAGTTGATACAAGCTCTGAAATTTCAATTGATGTCTCAGACCTTGATCATGCCAGCCAGGAAGCGCTTATGACTGATTTAATTTCTCAGCCGGATATAGAGGATGCGCATTTGTTAGGCTCTGCGACGGCTATAGTTACTTATTCAGGCGGCTATGCGCTCGCGGATATCATTTTTCAGGAATCCACCCATCAAGGCGATGAAGATGTGCTCCAATCCTACATGTCTAATGCATTTGCTTTTCAGCATGAGATCATTGAGGGCGAAGCAATCTCAATAATTTTCCCAGGAAGCCTATCTTTGTATTCAGGAACTAATAGATTAGATTCAATTGCGAGAAATCAAAATGAAACACAAGGGATCGCTGATGGATTTGATATTAATCTCTCGGTTTCTGACTTTACCTCTGTTGATCATTATATCCAAAGTTATTTACTCAATTTAAACTTAGTCGACCCTTATGAGATGGACGCCATCACCAGTTACCTGGCAGAACAACCACTGGTTGGTAACTACACAACTTGGTTTGATGTGAATGCAACCCTGTTCAGGGCTATCGCCATTGAGAAGCTTTTCATGATGCTTCTTCTTAGCCTTGTAATCTTAATTGCTTATACGAATCTTACAGCGATCCTGTCTCAGCTTATTGAAAGAAAGCGAGTCGATATTACAATTATGGAGACCTTGGGCTTAAAAGATGTGCAGATTCGGAAAATTTTTCTCATTTATCCTGTGTGCCTTGTTGGTCTTAGTATTTTTGTAGGTATGGCATTAGGAACTCTAATCTCTATTCAGCTTAATGATATGACAACATACTTATATGAGATCCTGGAGGTAGGCTTTTTGCCATACGAGCTCTTTTTTTTAAGTCAGGTGCCTGCCCATTTAAATTTTTATCAATACCTAATTATATTTTTGCTATTTATTCTTATGGCTTATTTAATCTCATTATTCTTTTTGCAAAAAAAATTAATAGCCAACAAATTTGTTAGCTTAAGAAAATTGTCATGAGACTATACTTTCAGCTTTTAAATACTTTTTTCCAGCTCAATGGGAGGCTAAATCTTAAATCCCTTAGTAGAGGGGTCATTACAATGGTATTTGCAGTATTTCTTATGACCGCAGGGATTGCTGTTATGAATGGCTTTGAATACGCTTTAAATAGCGCTTTGATTGATAAGATCCCGCACTTAAGAGTTACCTCGCCGGAGATCGATAGGGATAGATTTACCTTGGAATCCTCAGATATCGCTTTATATACAAACGAGATAACAGAGGTCATTCCCTATCAGGCCAGCATGGGCCTCATAAGAGATTCAGGCAAGGAGATCATTACACAATTGATTGCCTTTGAGGATGGCATGTATCCATCCATACTAGAGCTTTCACCAATAGAAAACGAATCTATTATCATCAGTGATACATTAAGCACTGATCTTGGATTAGGTACGAATAATGAGCTTGTGTTATTTGGTTTAGTTGCCGATCTAAATGCAATTGCAAATATACCTAGGGTCAAGGTTTTAGGCATCAGGGAGGTAATGAGCTATGCGATGGCAGCTTCAGAAGAGCGAGTAGCCTTGATCAGCTCTGACACCTTAAACGCTTTAGCGTCTCAGAGGTACATTGAAAAGGGTTTGCTTTTATATCTTGAGACACCACTGAGTATGGATAGCACTATTGCAAGACTAAACGAAATACTCTCACCTTTAGCAACTATTACCAGATGGGATGTAGAATATAGAAATCTATTTGAGTCCATTAATATTACTCGTGCAGTTTTATGGGTTATCCTGTTTATGTTATTTGTGATTTCACTCTTTAATTTATTTTCCATGAATTTATTAGAAGTTAAGTCCAGACAAAGTTTTATAGCTTTACTGAAAGTATTGGGACTGCAAAGTCACTTGATCACAAAAGTCTTTCTATTAGTATCATTGGTCAGGATTAGCATGGCAATTATCATAGGATTATTTTTAGGGTTATTGTTTATGAAAAATCTTGATTTAATTATTCAAGGGATGGGCTTTCTCATCGGTGAGAACCTTTTGTCCTCAGACGTTTATGGTATTGATGCCTTGACTGGAATTATTTATAAAAGTGATATTTATTTAATACTTTCAGTGACCTTCTTGTCCGGATTATTTGGCTCTTTCCTTACTGCGAGACAAACTGTTAATGTGTTGCCAGCAGAGGCCCTAAGAAATGAATAAAATCCTTGAGTTAATAAATGTTAGTAAACATTATCGGGATGGCGAAGACTTGCTCCACGTTCTCAAGGATATCAAACTAGTCATACATCAGGGCGATAGACTCGCAATCATGGGCGCCTCCGGCTCTGGTAAGACTACCTTATTAAATATTGCAGCCGGTCTAGATCGCCCGTCATCTGGAACCATTGAATTTGAGGGAGAGGACATATATAAACTTAAGGATAATAAGCTTTCTATACTTAGAAATCAGAAAATAGGTTTCATTTTTCAGTCTTTTCATCTTTTGAATGATCTCAATGTTAGGGATAACGTGGCATTACCTTTATTGATCTCCGGCAAAAATATAAGAGTTGCCATGGAGGAGGCAGAGAAGACTCTAACGCTTGTAAATCTTGAGAATAAATACAAAAGCTTACCTCATGAGTTATCGGGAGGTGAAAAACAAAGAGTGGCAATTGCTCGGTCTGTTGTTAACAAACCATCGATTGTATTCGCCGATGAACCCACTGGTAACCTGGATAACCCTAACGCATCTCTTATTACATCTTTATTAATTAAGCTCTCACATGAGCTCAATACGACTCTTGTGGTGGTTACTCATGATAATGAAATCGCTGATAAAATGGATAAGAGATTAACCATCCAGAATGGAACATTTACTGATTAGATGACGCGCGAATACCGAAGCTTGAAATATACCTATGGAAGGTTGTTGGGCTATTTAATGCCCCATTGGAACGTCTTATTAATTTCAATGATTGCGATGGTATTCTACTCGCTTGCTAATGCTGCTGTGCCTTACTTGATGGAGACAATTATTGATGCATTAGGCTCTTTGAACGAACTCAATAGCTATTTTGTTCCAGTATTGCTCCTAATTATTTTTACTGTTCGAGGAATCACAGACGTTGTTACAGTATATGGTTTAGGTTGGTTGGGGCGCAGAGTCATTCGGGACCTGCGAAGTGAAATTTTTAATAAATATCTAGTATTGCCTACGAGCTATTACGAAGCGACATCTTCTGGGTCCATGATTTCGAAGCTTACCTATAACACCGAGCAAGTAGCTCAAGCCATTTCTGATGCAATTGTGGTATTGGTGCGAGACTCTCTTACCATTATCGTGCTAGTTATAGCTATGATCTATTACAGCCCGTCCTTGACACTAATCGTGTTTCTTCTGGTCCCCTTTATTGCAATTTTAATCAGAGTCATGAGTAGGGCATTCCGCAAATACAGCGTGCGTATCCAAGATTCTATGGCAGACGCTACAAAATCGACCGAAGAAATTATCCATAGCCACAGGGATATTAAAATCTATCAGGCAGAGGGATTTCAATCCAAAAGATTCATGGGCATCAATCAAGAAAATTATAAATCTAATCTTAAGATTATTGCAGTTAGGGCAATCGGCGATGCAATGACGCAATATGTGTTGGCACTTGGTATTGCTTTTATAGTATGGATTACTCTAAGTTCATCAGGGCTTGTTCAATTAGATGCATCAAGCTTTATGGCATTCCTTACAGCTATGGGTATGCTTTTGGCACCAATCAAGCGACTGACAAACATCAATGCTGCAATCCAAAGAGGGATAGCCTCATCTGGGGTTTTGTTTGAAATTTTAGATACTTCGGAGGAGAGGGATAAGGGCACCATAAGTATTGAATGCGCTAATGGTGAGATACAATTTAGTAACGTTACTTTTTCATACCGTAATAATGATGAGGTTGCGCTCAATGATGTTTCATTAACGATCAAACAAGGAACCAGTGTTGCTTTTGTAGGGAGGTCTGGAGCGGGTAAGACCTCTCTTGTCTCTCTGATCCCTAGATTTTATGAAGTCGAGGACGGTACTATTTTCCTTGATGGGAAAAACATTCAAGATTTAACAATGCAATCTTTGAGGAAACAGATTTCACTCGTCAGTCAAGATATTGTTCTACTTGAGGGTACAATTGCTGAGAATATTTCTTATGGTATGGATAAAGACATAGATCAAGAATCAATATTAAGTGCAATTGATTCTGCTCATTTGAATGAGCTTATTCAGTCATTACCGAATGGAATTCATTCCAATATCGGTGAAAGGGGTGCCATGCTCTCAGGTGGACAAAAACAAAGAATAGCCATCGCTAGGGCAATTATTAAGGATGCTCCAATATTAATTCTTGATGAGGCAACCTCATCCCTTGACTCAGAGTCTGAGAGATATGTACGAGACTCGATCGCAAAGCTCATGAAGGGTCGAACAACTTTAATCATTGCCCATCGATTTACTTTTACTGAGCATGTTGACAAGATCTATGTGCTTGATGAGGGCAAGATTATTGAAGAGGGAACACACAGTCAACTGCTTGAAAAAGATGGTATTTATCGAACACTTTATAACATGCAGACTCACTGATGACTTATCGACTTATCCAATGGCTCTGGTATAGGAGCCGTTTCCTTTATTTATTCTTTTATCCCTTTAGCATTTGCGTGCAGATTTTACAGAAAATAAGATTCTATCTCTATCAAGTAGGATTTATAAAATCCTACAAACTGCCGGTAAAAGTGATTGTTATTGGTAATTTAACAGCCGGAGGGTCCGGTAAAACTCCTTTAACGATAAATATTGCTCAACGGCTTGCAAGTCTAGGATTGAAAGTGGGAATTCATGTCAGTGGTTACAAAAGTAAAAATGCTGCCGAAATTAAAATATTAGATTGTGATTCTACGGCTGAGGAGGTAGGTGACGAGGCGCTAGAAATCTCACAGTTAACTGGATGTAAGATAGTTAAGGGCAGGGATAAAGTCCGGGCCATAAGTACTCTCTTAAAACATGAGCCTCTTGATGTAGTCATTTGTGATGACGGCTTACAGCACCATAGGTTAAGGCGTGATCATAATATTTTGATTGACGATACAAAGGAAAATTTCAATAAGCTATATATTCCATTTGGTCCATTGAGGTGCAGTATTGATGAGATCCAGAGTCCTGATCTAATTTTTACAAGGGACCTTGAGGAAAGTTTGAATCAATTTACGCTTAGACCTGGGCTGATAAAAAATATAAGACATGAAACAGTTTCAAAAGGTCTCTTTTCATTAGGATTTCATGCGGTGACCGGTATTGCTAAGCCCAAAAGTTTTTTCTCAAATCTTGAGGGTATCTCCGAAAATATTCATTTCCATGAATTTCCTGATCATTTTAATTTTTCTAAAAAAGACCTGATCTTTGATGATGAATTACCAATACTTATGACGCATAAAGACATCGTAAAATGTTGTGAAGATTGGGGGCTTCCAATCTACTATCTTGAAGGTAAAATAGATTTTTCATCCGATGCAGAAAAAGCCTTAAATGAATTTATAGTGAATATACAATGAATTTACAATACGTTATTCCTTGCAGGCTTAATTCAAAGAGGTTCCCTGGAAAGGCATTGGCACTACTTGCAGGTAAATCCATTATTCAAAGAGTCTATGAGCAGGTTCAACAAGTTCAGGGGGCGTCACCCATAATTGCAACAGACAGTAATGAAATTGCCGAGGCATGCTCTAAATTTAATGCAACAATTGTTAGGACAAGCTCTAGCCCGAGGAATGGAACAGAGCGCATAGCTGAGGTAGCAAAAAAGCTTAAATGGACCGAGACAACCCGAGTGATTAATATACAGGGGGACGAACCCCTCATTAATCCTCAAATTATTGAGGATTTAGCGATATACATGAGAGAGAAAAATTCGAATATGGCAACTGTGGTGACAGATTTTCATTCAAATGAAGAGTATTTTGATAAAAATACAGCAAAAGTTTTAGTGAATTCTTCCGCTCAAGCGATCAGTTTTTCTAGGAGCGGTCCACATTGCGAACACTTTGAAGAAATTCAACATTTCTGCTTTCGTCATATAGGGCTTTATGGTTATTCGATCGAAGCACTCAACAAATTGATGGAGTCATCACCATGTTCTTGGGAGATTCATGAGAGACTCGAACAGCTTAGAGCACTATGGTTAAACATACCTATTGATATTCTTCATACTGATAAGAAAGCTTACCGTGGAGTCGATACCTTAGATGATCTAAAATACCTTGAGGCTGAAATTGCAAGTTAGCTTTCTATTTTTTTGTATGGGGAATATTTGTAGGAGCCCGCTTGCTGAGGGATACTTTAAAAAAAAGACCTCTCATTTAAGTACTATTAAAATAAGATCTTGCGGCACACATAGCTATCATATAGGGAGTCCGCCGGACCCTAGATCTATAGAGATAGCGAAAGAATTTGCCATTGATATCTCTGGTTATAAGGCGAGCCATTTAAGTCAACATGATCTTAAAAATTATGACTTCATTTATGCCTTAGACTCAAATAATCTTGAATATTTTATCAATCACTATCCCGTGCATAAGGAGAAATGTAGTTTGATTACTCATTTCAATACTACACCCCAAGATATACCAGACCCGTACTATGGAGATTGGTCTGATTTTAAATATTCTTTCTCAATGATCAGAGAGGCTTGCGATAACATCATCAGCAAACAATTTAGTTTTTAGAAGCTAGTCTCTAGGTTTTCTATTAATCTGGTTTCTATTCCTGTTCCTGTTTCTTGGTTTGTTTTTGTTAATTGGCTTAGAGTTTTGGCTTTCACTTTTATTGCTAGGTCTAGGATTATTTTTTCTTCTTCGGTTGTAGCGTCCTTTCTGGTTACGATAATCTTTTTTCTTCTTGCTACTAAAAAGCGAGCCTAACCATCGGATGAATTTTGTTAGCATGCCTAGCTGATTAGGTTTTGGAGGTGGGGTATTGGGTAAAATATTCTCAACCAAAGGCTCTCTGCTTACAGAGGGAGATACCTGATTTAGGGCAGGGCGCTTACCAACTTCCTTCTCTAAGGACTCCTTGATCAGGTCATCCACTTTTGATAACTCATCTTTTCTAACTCTAATGATGTCATAAGCAGGTGTCTGTAGTTTAGGATTAGTAAGAAGTACAACAGAAATGAGATTATTGCTTTCAATTTTATTTAGGACATCCCTTTTTTGATTCAAAATGTAATCACTCACCTCAAGAGGTACAAATACAAGCACTTTTCCAGTATTATCTTTTCTTGACTCCTCTCCAATACGCCTAAGAATTGAGAGTGTGATGGATTCTAAACTTCTAATTTGTCCAAGACCTGAACACCTTGGGCAAGTTAGCTGGGTTGAATCCTCAAGCGCGGGCTTAAGCCTTTGCCTAGACATCTCAAGAAGTCCAAATCTGGATATCTTACCTACTTGGATTCTTGCCTTATCATCTTCTAAAGCAGACTTTAATCTATTCTCGACTTCTCGCTGATTCTTAAATGAGCTCATGTCAATAAAATCAATGACTATGAGGCCACCGATATCTCTAATCCTTAATTGCCTTGCAATCTCTTGGGCTGCTTCTAGATTAGTATTGAGTGCAGTGGTCTCAATATCCTCTCCCTTGGTTGATCTCGATGAATTAATATCGATAGAGATTAATGCTTCGGTATGATCAATGACCATGCTACCGCCTGAAGGAAGATTTACTTGATGGGCATAGGCTGACTCAATTTGGCTCTCAATTTGATACCTCGAGAAGAGAGTAGTCTGATGATCCTCATTGAGTTTAATTTTGTTGAGATTATGAGGCATAATTTTTTCAATAAAAGCAATGAGCTCCTGATGCCTTTGTGCATTATCAATAATCACCTCACCGATATCAGCATTTAAATGATCTCTGATTGCTCGAATAATTGAGTTTCCTTCTCGATAGATCAGTGCAGGCCCCTTATTTCTGACCGCTGCCATTTTTATGGCTTCCCAGATACTACTCAAATAATTCAGATCCCACTGCAACTCTTCAGCGCTGCGACCGACACCGGCAGTCCTCACAATATAGCTCATGCTCTTATCCAGGCTGATAGTCTTGAGGGTTTTTTGTAATTGCTTCCTATCCTCAGGGGAAATTCTCCTTGAGATTCCTCCCGCGCCTGGACTGTTTGGCATTAATACGAGGAATCTTCCGGCTAATGATAGAAATGTGGTTAGAGCAGCACCTTTATTGCCACGCTCCTCTTTGACTACTTGTACGACAATTTCCTGACCCTCATGAATCAGCTCCTTGATATTAGCACTCTGGTCAGCCTTAAAATATTCTTTTGAAATTTCTTTGAGAGGTAGGAATCCATGCCGCTCATTGCCAAAATTGACAAAGACAGCTTCCAGTGAAGGTTCTACGCGACCAACAATACCCTTATAAATATTAGACTTTATCTGGGCTTGAGAAGATACCTCTATATCTAAATCGTAGAGCCTTTGCCCATCTACCAGAGCTACCCGAGTTTCTTCCTCTTGAGTAGCATTTATTAGAATTCTTTTCATTTAATACTTCCTTGCTAAAGCTAGAGTCATTGGTAAAAAATTCAGCTATGAACAACGAACCATTGCTTATATTGAAATTTTGGGTTCTCAGGTTCGGCATGTGTTTACTCTAGGTTAAATTCTTAAAAAATTGACAGCATATGCTGTTAAGCTGAACTTATTTTGATAGATAATACACCAATCTTAATAAAATTCATAAGTCAAATTTGATGATCAAGCTTGAAACTACTAAATGCAGGACCTTTAACGTGGGCAGTGAGCATGCAGGACAAAGGATAGATAATTTTTTATTAAGAGAGCTGAAAGGGGTTCCAAGAAGTCTTATTTATAAATTAATCAGAAGAGCCAAAGTCAAGGTCAATGATAAGAAAACATCCGCATCAATAAAGCTTAATACTAATGATAAGATCACTGTTAGGGATATTGATATCAGGCCAGATAAATTTCGTGAAATAAATTCTGAACAATTTGAATGGCTAAAAGAATTTATTATTTTTGAGAATGAGATTGTTATGGTTATCAATAAGCCGATTGGCCTTTCAGTGCACGCGGGCACTGGTCAGCAACATGGACTGATCGAGATGGTGCGATCACTGAGACCTGATTTAGGTCATTCAGATCTGGTACATCGACTTGATAAACTCACATCAGGATGTATCTTGATTGCTAAAAAAAGATCCACCCTAAAATCACTACACGAGGCCTTTAGGGCCCATAAAGTTTCAAAATATTATGATGCTATCGTCTACGGGAGATGGGATCTGGGCGATATTGAGATAAATTTAAAACTTGAGAGAAAGAGAATCCATAAGCAATCATTGACTGTAGTGAGCTCTAAAGGAAAGGATTCGGTTAGTCGTATCGCACTTAAAGATCGCAACAGGAATGCTTCGCACTTAAGGATTGAGCTTGTAACGGGTAGGATGCATCAGATTAGAGCCCACCTCCATCACCTTGGATTTCCAATCATTGGTGACCCAAAGTATAAAGACCAACTTATGAATGAAAAGAAGAAAATAAGTTCACCCAGAATGTTGCTTCATGCTACCAAAATGGTATTTCATGAAGAAATTAATGGCATTCCAAAAGAATTAATATGTAAGCCAAGCAAGGAGTTTAAATTGGGCTAATACCAACTTCCTCAAGAAGCGTTATTAATTGCATGATGGGCAGTCCTTGTAGGGCGTAAGGGTCCCTCATGTTCACATACTCCATAAGTATGGGGCCAAGAGACTCAACTTTAAAACCCCCTGCACAGTCAGATGCATTTTCCTTTTTCACGTAATTGTCAATCAGTTTATCTGAGAGTTTTTTAAATTTAACTAAAGTACAATCAGTAATCAATTTCTTGATAGTTTGATCCTTAGAAGATACATAAATTGAAGTATAAAATGAAACCTCCTTATTGCTTAATTGCGCCAATTGTCTTTTTTGATTTTCAATCGTTCCTGGTTTTTCGAGAAAACCTCCATCAAAGTAGCCAACTTGATCGACGCCAATGAGAATATCTTTAGGACTACAGTCAATTGATTCAATTATTGATAGGACCTTATCTTTTGCAAGTCTCCTCGACTCAAACTCAGGGTCATTTAGAGTATTTATTGTCTCATCAGCTTGATGGGAAACAGATATAACCTCTGCAAAAAATTTTTGCATAATTTGAATTTTATATACGGATTGGCTTGCTAAATAGATTTTCATTGCTCAATTTTAGATATTTAATTGTATTTTAATAGCAATTGACCGCATGGGTGATAGATAAAATACAAATGTTCAAGAGATTCTAGAAAATTATCAAAATAGTGGTGTATTTTCTTTGATTTTTTTCATAACATATGACATCTAAAAATTGTAAAAATAGTTATGGCAGTTCAAAAATCGAAAAAATCAAGATCAAGACGGGATATGAGACGTTCGCATGATGCTCTCGGAAGTGCGTCTTTATCTAACGACCCACAGACTGGCGAGAAGCATAGAAGACATCACTTAACCCAAGAGGGATTCTACAGAGGAAAGCAAATTGTAGAGGTTGTTAAGCCAGTAAATGAGGAAAAAGAAGCTTAACGCCTCACCTCTTACTTCCATTATGATGCATCAAATCAAGATAGCCATCGATCTCGATGGAGGGGATCTAGGATTTGAGCCTGTTATTGAAGCTTCAATTAGCTTTGTTGAATCCCATCCGGATGCTACGCTTCTTTGTTATGGAGTAAGAGAATCCATTGCATCAATAAAAAAAAGATATCCTAATAAAATCGAAGACAGGATCGAACTTATTGAATGTGATGAGGCAGTGAGGATGGATGATAAGCCAGCAGATGCGCTTAGAAGAAAAAAAGCCTCAACCATGGCTCGTGGTATCGAAGCTATCAAAGATAGGTATGCTCATGCATTTGTATCTTCTGGCAATACGGGTGCGCTGATGCTGCTGAGCTCAGTTACTTTAAAGCTTATTGAGGGTGTTGAGAGGCCTGCCATTGTAACCATGCTTCCAGGAAAAAAGACTCCCTTTTTGATGCTAGATCTTGGTGCAAACACCGAATGCACAAGTGAGAATCTAGTTCAGTTTGCAAAAATGGGTAATTTTCTTGCGAAAGACTTATTAGAAAAAGAGCATCCAGTCGTAGCCCTGCTTAATATCGGAGAGGAGCATCATAAGGGGCATTCAACTATCAAAGACGCATCTGAAAAACTAAGAGCTTCTGAATTAAATTACCGTGGTTATATTGAGGCTAATGAAATGTTCTCAGGAACAGTGGACGTTGTGGTATGCGATGGCTTTACTGGCAACATTGCACTAAAGTCTATTGAAGGCACTGCAGGCTTAATAAAAGTCTTTATTCAAAATATTTTGATGAGTAATTTATTTTATAAATTTTTAGCCATTTTCACGCTTCCAGTCCTAGCCAAACTCAGAAAAAAAATGGACCCAAGGCGCTATAATGGCGCGATGCTTATAGGTCTGAATGGTATTGTTATAAAAAGCCACGGTAGTTCTGATGCGACTGGCTTCAGGGCAGCATTAGATATTGCCTATAAAGAGTCAAAATCTGATATCTTAAATAAAATTTCAAGAAATATATCCTGATGATTTACTCTAAAATTCATTCTACAGGTAGCTATCTTCCGCCTAAGATTGTCACTAATAAGGATCTTGAAAAAATTGTCGATACTACCGATGAGTGGATTGTTTCGAGAACGGGAATTAAGCAAAGACATTTTGCATTAGACCATCAGAATACTTCTGATCTTGCTTTTGAGGCAGCCTCGGATGCAATCAAAAAGGGCAACATAGATCCAGCAACCATTGATCTTATTATTGTTGCAACCAGTACCCCTGAT
>JAURFX010000040.1 GCA_030834065.1 Gammaproteobacteria bacterium | reverse complement strand
TCATTCCCGCAGCGCGGGTTTGATGGGGAAATCTACAGGGTTTAACCCTGACTCAAGTGCCACATCAAACCGGGGATACTTTCAATACAGCGCCTGGTTCACTTCCGCCCTACACCCTTCAATGTATCTGGGCAGGTACAGTAACGGTGTGACGCTGTGACAGCCCCTCCCGCCCCCTGATTGAGGCCCCGGCTAGGTCTGAAGATTTGGCTTGGAAAGGCCTCAGGAGGCCGTATAAGGCCGCTGGAGGAGGTTTATCCGGGTGGTCGTGATTGCAGCGTCAGAAGAGGTGGGTTCTAGGAGCTTGGATTTGGTTCTACAGGCTTGTTTTAGAGTGATACTGCAAGGTCCAAGCTATTACCGTAGGTATTACTTTGTAGATATTTATAAATATATTTTATATATTTTTCAATGATTTATACTATTTGTTCAAGTCCGGCCTCCGGTACCAAACGTTATTTTCCCCAACTTTTACTCCATCTCAGCAGCATAATAACTTTTTTTCTTAGGTTTTTACTGGCTTTTTGGTCATTAGCTTTTACGACTTGTCACAGACCAACACTCTGACTATTACTTCTACCATTGCATTCTTGCTAGGGTGAGTTCAAGTCTGAAAGAGGTAACTCGTGAGGCCTATGAACAAACATACCAATCACCATACAGCCGGACTAAAGCTTGGCAATAACGACTATTTGGATAACCTCGATGCCAATATCCGAGACTGGCATCAAAATCCTTTTAGGTGCTTGTAGCGCGTTCTCGTCTGGCCCACAATATGCTTGATTACTGCCTAGTCATTAGAGACCTAATTGAAACTTCGTGCGCGAGGATATTAATAAAATCTGACAACAAAGAAATCACAAAGTCACAGTGCTTGGTTGTAAACGAGCAGCCTGCATAATTATGACTGCTAAAAACCAAAAGCAATGCTCTTCCAAATCTCAAAATAGTCGTAATCTGTGTCTAAAGCAAGATTGAGCCTATTGTATGAGGCGAAATCGCTGACTAAGTGTGTCAGCTGAACGACCCCCTTGTCTGTAAGTCCAACTGACTTTAGAGATTCTATATCTGAGTCCTCAATATCTTTAGGGCTTAAATTTACCTTTAGTGCATATTCCAGAATCACTTTAAGTCTATCACTGTCTACGACATCAATACCTTTGGTTATTACCTCCTTTATGTAATCTAAATCAATTTTTAATCCATGGTTAAGTATTGTGCAGAAGGCTGCAGTGCAGTATGGACAGCCGTTTGCCTTAGATACCAAGATTCCAATGTGTTGAATCTCTTCAATCGTTAATTCTCCAAACTCCCAGAGGACTTTTGTGGAGCCAAGCTTGGCCACAAAATACTCCGGGAAATTAAGTTCAATTAAGAAGTGATTAGGTACGCTACCCTCCATCTTCGCAACCCAGTCGAAAATTGCATCAATACTTGGGTCGCTAATTTTGGCTGGGTTTACTATTTCAACTCTGGCCACTATAGATAATCCTAATTCAGCTTGCAGACTAGACTTCTAGAAGTCTTTCTTAACCTCGAGTCGCCATTGACGACCTCGATCATACATCGCCTCATATGATTGGAACGCTGTTCCGTATACGCCAGTCACCATGAACTTTTCATCACCTAGATTCTTTCCTGACAGCACCACCTTAAGATCTGAATCTGCATTTACCCAACTAAGGCTTACGTCTAAGAGCCCAAAGGCGTCAGTTTTCAGGATTTCAGAATTGTACGCGTCGTTATAGGTCTCGCTTCTATATCCCCAGTCAAGTCTTCCTGTAAGTGAGGCACCACTGCGAAGTGAAGTCTCCTTTGAAACGCCAAGTGCGGCGGTCGTTTCTGGAACCCTTTCAAATTCATTATTTTTACTTATTAGAGTAATACTCGTGTCAATAATGTCATAGCTAGCATCAAGTTTTGCCAGGCTGGCCTCGATTAGCCACCCACGACCTGGGGCAGCCTGTAACTCAAGTTCTATCCCACTTATACTTGCCTTGCCTATGTTTTGAGTCACCGGGGCGACACTGTTGAATACTTGTACTTGAAGATCCTCATAGTCGGTATCAAATATTGATCCATTTAACCTTACCTTCCCATTTGCAAGTGTAGTCTTGAAACCAGCCTCTAGGACATTTACGAACTCTGGGTCAAATGTTGGTATTAACTGCAAATCTGGCGTCCCTGGGGGGGCTGTAAAGCCAGGAACTATAGGCGGAAAAACGCGTTGCGTGAAGCCTCCAGACTTAAAACCTTCAGAATAAGTGGTATAGATCATGACACTATCATTCAGGTCAAAAGAAAGGCTGACCATCGGTGTGAACTCAGAGATCTCTATCTCTTTTTCTACGAGTGGTAAGATACGCTCCCCTGCTTGAAGAAAGGGAGCATCAAGGGCAGCTAAGGGGTTTCCGGGAGGTACTAACTTGCTGAAACCGGCATAATAATTCTGAAATATTATCTGATCCGGCAGAAAAGACTTGTTTTCATCAGTATATCTTCCGCCCAAAGTTAGGTGAACCTTATCTGTGAAATCATAGTTGGCCTGCGCAAATAAAGCCCACGCTGAGTTATCAAATTCTCCTCCCGATCTAAAATTTGATACAGTGAAATCAAGGATATTTGAATTGAACCCGTCTTCTCTAAAATAGTAGTAGCCAAGAATCCAATTCATCCGATCATAGGTGCCTAAAAGTTGTAGTTCTTGACTAAATTGTTTCTGCTCAAGGTCATCATAAAACTGTGATATCCGCGCCGGAGAGTGGTCTCCATCTCTAGCAAACTCTGACTCTAAGTCCCTCAGGGCGGTAATTGACTTGAAATTAAGCGTATCGGATATGTCGTAGTTTACTGTAGCAGAGATGCCAAGCAAGTCGGTCTTCGAAAATGCTGGCGCAGTTCCTTCATCTGCCCTGTCTGCGCCTACATACCTATTATCGTAGCAATTAGAGATACTAGAGTTTGATGTGATCCCTTTTCCTGCCACATCGGTTATCGCACAAGGCATACCTGGGCCCGCCGCCGCCGCTGTAACATTGTGGATGAATGCCATCGGGGGTGGCGGTGCCAAGACAACACCACTCAACTGACTTAGGTCGGTGAAATCAATACCAATCAGTTCAAGTGCAGGGCCATTCTCTCTATCCCTAGTTATCTCGATATTGAGATCGGCACTAAGTCGATCAGAAGGCATCCATGAGAATGATGCCCTACCAGTTACCGTGTCGTCATTTCCGAGGTCAACCCCGTCGCTACGCACTACATAACCGTCTTGGGTCAATGAGGCAAAAGAAAGTCTTGCCGCTAGAGTATCGCTAATTGGTGTGTGGTAAGACGCTTTAATATTGAGAAGATTATCTGTGCCAGCGCTAAGAGAGACCGATCCCTCTAATGGCATCGCGGGGTCTGGCTTCTTTGTAACGATTGAGATCGCCCCGCCAATAGTATTTCTTCCAAAAAGTGTTCCCTGTGGACCCCTAAGAACTTCTAGCCTTTCTATGTCGACTATATCGAGGATAGCTCCCACTGATCTAGCAACGTATACGCCATCCACATAGAGACCCACGCCTGGTTCGGTAGTGGGTAGAAATTCTTTCTGGCCAATCCCTCTCATATAAATTGCTGCAGAGTTGGATGCCCCTCCAAAGCTTGGGTTATTCCCTAAGCTAAGGTTTGGCGCAAAACGACTAATTTCATCAAGTCGCTCTATTCCCCTGTATTCAAGGGACTCTCCACTGTAAGCCGAGACAGCCATTGGTATTGATTGCAGCGATTCCTCGCGTCGTCTGGCAGTAATTACAACTTCTTCAAGTATTTGCTCTGCACCTGTACTTTCACCCTGTGCTACAACGTTTTGACCGCTAACCGCTAAGAAAACTGAAGATAGAAGAAAAATTGGCTTCTCGCCGGGTTTAGTTTTATCAAGACATCGGTTAACCATTAATTTTCTCCTTATCTAGTCGGCAACTAATCTACTGTTGGTATATCTTTCATGTACATTGCGATATCTTCATCGGACAGGTCAAGATCAACTATCTCCCCTTGAAGATATTTATCGTATGCAGCAAGGTCGAGGTGGCCATGGCCACATAGTGCGGTAAGGATGGTCTTCTCTTCGCCAGATTCCTTACACGCAAGCGCCTCACGTATTGCTGCAGCTATAGCATGAGTAGGCTCTGGCGCAGGAACAATGCCCTCTGATTTTGCAAATTTTAGTGCCCCGTCAAAACATTCGATTTGAGGTATAGAAATAGCCTCAACCAGCCCAAGTTCATAAATATGCGACACTAATGGTGCCATTCCATGATATCGAAGACCGCCAGCATGGATTGGTTCCGGAATAAAAGAGTGGCCCAATGTGTGCATCTTCATTAACGGAGTAAGCCCTGCGGTATCGCCAAAGTCATAACGATACTCGCCTCTCGTGAGCGTAGGGCAGGCTGCGGGTTCGACGCATCGAATTACTGGATTCATGTTTCCTGCCATTTTCTCTCTGAGAAATGGAAAGGCTAGCCCACCAAAATTAGACCCGCCGCCAGTGCAACCTACCAAAATGTCCGGTATTTCCCCAACCTTGGCAAGCTGCAACAAAGCTTCCTCCCCTATTATGGTTTGATGGAGTAGGACATGGTTAAGAACGCTGCCCAGCGCATAACGAACCTCTGGATTAACTGCTGCCTCACTGACGGCTTCTGAAATTGCTATACCTAATGATCCTGGGTGGTCGGGATTATTTGCCAGCAGCGATCTTCCATATTCTGTGACTTCTGAGGGGCTGGAATGAACCTTGCCTCCCCATATCTCCATCATTGTTCTTCTATAGGGTTTTGATCTATAGGATGCTGCCACCTGCCAGATTTCACATTCCAACCCAAACTGAGAGCATGCGAATGCCAATGAGCTCCCCCACTGGCCCGCGCCGGTTTCAGTGGTCAGTTTTTTGATCCCTTCCTGGGCGTTGTACCACGCCTGCGGTACGGCAGTGTTGGGTTTGTGAGAACCAGCAGGACTTACCCCCTCATATTTATAAAAAATCTTGGCTGGGGTATCCAACAGCTTTTCTAACCTACGGGCCCTAAAAAGTGGGCTAGGTCTCCATAGCCTATAGACGTCAAGAACTTCGCCCGGAATATCTATGTATCTTTCCTGACTGACTTCTTGCTCTATCAAGGCCAACGGAAACAGTGGAGCAAAATCCTCTGCGGTAGCTGGCTTCATCGTTCCAGGGTGAAGGGCTGGAGGTGGGGGCTCGGGTAAATCAGCAATTATGTTATACCATCGAGTAGGTATCTCATTTTCTTCCAGATATATCTTTGTGTATTCGCTCATTGAAGGATCTTTTACCTAGTCAAGTTAATTCGGCACAAGATGATATGCAGATAGAGACAAAAAGGAAAGAAGATAGCCTCAGAATTTTAATTTTTGAAGCAGAAATTGAAAATTTAATGCCGTGTGCTGTGAAGACTTATCTGCTTGCAAGATTTGATGCTCTGATAACAAATCTTTCTCTTAACTATTTGAATATCTGAATAAGCTCTTCACAATACTTTTAGCCCTAGATTATGGATTTATAGTTGATTTACCAGTATGCCGAACTATCAGCTATACAAGGAAAAGTTATGCTTGCACATGACTAGTAATAGCTTACTGAGAAATTGACTAAGAAAGCTGTCTCTTTAAAAATTTGATACTGCTCGATTCAAAAGATGTTTGAGGGTGAAATTAGTCGATTGTGATAACACCAGCAAGACTGCAACATCTTACTGCATCTTGCATACGGCCTTCATATCATATGCCGAACCCTATGGGTTATATTGGGAACAGCCAAAAAATATACAAGAAGATAATAAAAGTTTAGCCATCATTAAAAGTCAAATAAGATTGAAAAAATTGAAAACTGGTGCTCTTTTTTATAAGGGAGCACGGTGACTTTTTGAAGACCCTCTCCCTGCCTGTTAAGGCTCATCCTGATCTGAATAAAAAAGTTATTATAAGCTAAGGTTACTTAAGCAGGCTGCCTAAGTGCAGGTATCGAGATATGACAAGGCACCTTAGAGAGTGAAGCATTAATATAAAGTCATTTACATTTACTACTGCTCTATCTCTACAGGGTAAAATCATCTACCTATTTATCACCTGGTTACAATTTTTATTCAAGTCTGACCTCGGCTACCAATTGATTTGATAAAATTCAGGATCACTTTTTTATATTTTTATAATTCTATTCTTAGTAAATGTTGCCATTACTCAGAACAGGCTATTCCTATTCTCAATGCAGCTTCCATAATTCTAAAGTGATCAATCACTGCTTGTGTTGACTCCATTGCAGATTTAAGGACAGGCCCCGCCTGGGCTACAATATTAGCACCAAGCTTAATAGCTTTTGCCGCGTCTAAGCCGTGTCTAATCCCGCCAGAGGCAATCAAAGGAATTTTGGAAAGCTCAGCGCGAATATCTCGAACGGCTTCTGGCGTTGTGATGCCCCAATTTTTATATATTTCTCCAACAGCTTTTAGCATTGGATTAGTCGCTCGTCTTGCCTCTATATCAATGAAATTTGTGCCTCCCTTACCTGCCACGTCAATAGCTTGGACGCCAGCATTTACTAATCGTATTGCTACACTTGCTGATATGCCCATGCCGACTTCTTTTACAATGACGGGAATATCGAGAAAATTACACGTACCTTCAATTGATGAGAGTAAACCGCGCCAATCGGTATCGCCACCATCTTGCAAAAACTCTTGTAGACTATTCAGATGTATAATTAATGCATCAGCTGATATTGTGTCTATTACTTGACGAATCTGTTTATATGAAATGTTATCTCGTAGTTGAGCAGCGCCTAAATTAGCATACAAAGGAATGGTGGGGGCAAATTTCCTTAAGGTATTTGTAAGACCACCGTTACCTGCATGTAGCAAATCAATACGCTGCGATCCTACCCCCATTGCTATTCCTAACTCTTGCGCAGCTTCGGCAAGGTTCGCATTTATTTGCTCAGCTTTAAAAGGGCCTCCAGTCATTGAGCTAATAAGGAAAGGGAGATTTAATTTTTTTCCAAGAAACTCAGTTGATAAATTAAAGTTTAGCAAATCTTTTTCTGGTAAAGCATTATGAACTAAATGCACATCATCCCAAGGGTTATTATCTACTGCCGCATTAATTCGTTGCTCAATGGCCAAGTCAATGTGATCAGACTTTCTTTTAAGTATATCAATCATTGGTGAAACCTTTTTTTTCACCGACATACCAAATCAAAATCATATGTGGCACCGTCAGAGAGAATAGTCCTACAAAAAATACTTGTAACAGTCTTTGCTCAAGCAAGATGCTTGGTAGGCTAAAAAATAAAACCCAACCACCCGCAAGGGTTAATGCTGAAAATGATATAGCGTGGATAAGCATCTCTGACAAACCAATTTCAGATAATGATCGGCTTAAATGCAAGGGACTATGATGTATGCAGAAATACAGTGTAAAGTATAGTATCGGCGGCAATATCGAAGATGAAGAAAATAAAATTATTATTTGCCATATCATCAATGAAGATAAAAGATGTCTTTTAATACAATATAATATTACTAAACATGTGCTTATAATTGACAGAAGTGCAAGAGCATTCATCAAATCTGTGGTTGTAAGTGGTGCAATTAATCTAAATATTTCAAAGACTTCTCTGGGATAAAATAATGATGGCAATGTGATTACAGCAACACTAATGGCAAGGCTTAATTGCCTGGGGAAATAAGGGAACCAATCTTCTGAAAAATGCCATACTGAGAGGGCCAGCATAGTTATAAGAAAAATATTGGGCAGTATTATCCAAAATCCAATTAGCAGAAGAGTTAGCGTTAAGTAAATAAAAGTGAATCTTAGTAATCCATGATCGCCGCCACAAAGCCCAGCTTTTTTTGCAACTGCTGGATCTATTGCGCCGTGAGGCACACCGGTCAATAAAAGTAGAGCTCCAAAGATAAATAGTTGAGTGCGTGTACTATCTATATTCCATATTTCGAACCCTACTATTGCTAATAGAGATATCGTAATTGAGGCTAGCCTAGTCCGATATTTTTGATTTACGTTTACAAGCATTTTTTATTCCTAATCGTAGCTTGTATTTGCGCAAAAAACTCCATAAATGCGCTAGACATCAAAGGCATAATTGGCAGACTAAAAATAATTGATGCTAAATCCGATTTATTGGGCTTATCAGCTAGGAATCGTACTAATACGTCGGCTTGTACATTTTGTGCAAGCTTCATGAAAAGCATAGGCGCAATTTTTGGATTTTTGCGAATAGTTCTTAGAAAGATACTATCCATCCACTTCAATGTGTTTTTGTCTGGAAGATTATTGGCGGCCTTTCCTTTGGAAATAATTTCTTTAGCGCAAATTTTCGCCCAATTTTGTATCCGCCTAAAAGCGTATCCAGTAGATGGCCTGGCGGCACCAGCACCTAAACCGGCAAATATAATTCTGTGATCTTTTATTTTCTCAGGCCGCGGTATTCCCATTGGAATAAGCCCAGACTCTTCTCTAACGATCTTGTATGCAGAATCACCGCAGACTTTATTGACTAATTCAAGAGCATTCGTTCGTAATGTTTTTGGATGAATGGAAGTAACAGCGAAACGTGTTAATTCAATAAGTAATGAATCGTGACCAAGTGGTAATATATAATCGAAGAGAAAGCCATCAGCATCAACACGCATATTACTCATTACCATAGCATTATCTTTCAATTTATGATTATTTTTTGTTTTAATCTCGAACCCATAAAATATCTGTTTTAAAGTGGCTACGCTAAAGTCAACCTCAGGTGGAATTCTAGTATCAACGACTAGGTTAGTAGTAATTTCTAAGCTTTCTGTGTGCTTATATCTGTCATAAATTTCTAATGTTAAACCAATATGATCCGGGCTATACGATTCATTGACTACACGTGAATTTTTTTGCAACTTGATATGCGGATTTTTAGAAATTATTTTTTCAGCTTTATCATAAAAATTACTTGATGGAACATGATGATACCTCCATCCTTCTAGCGAAGAATGTTTATGGCTTATTGATTCGGAACTAAATTCCCATACTTGCCATGATTTAGAAACAAGTTCAGTGTCTATTTGATCATCTAAATCCCAGAAACACCACGATCTATCATTTATGTAATGAGAGCGAGGCTCAATTATCAAAGTGCGAGGAAATGGAATTGCTTTATCAAAATAACGGCATAACTCCATAGCAAGTGAAAGACCAGAACATCCACCGCCTATGATTACCAAGTCAAAGTTTTTTGATACATCAAACGCTGTACTTATGCGCATCTGGAAAATTATTCAAGTGATGATGAAGCTTTGAATCGTGCTCGATATAAGGCTCTTTTTTGTAATAAAAAAATAGAGATTTTGCTGCTACTTGAATCTTTCTTAATAATCCAACGTACGCCCTTTCTGCATAAAAATTGTATTTTTTCTCTTTGATTACAATTCCAATCTCTCTATATGTTTGAGCAGCAACTAAAATACCAAGCCGGGCGCCTGACGGCAGAAATCTTATTCCGTGAATTCCAGAAATATAATATTGGTCTGCAATTTTCAATAAACGTTCTATTGAAATTCTTACTAAATTTTTTGGGCGAAAAGTATTTTCAGAAATTTCTTCAGGGGATATTTCGCCAATCCACTCAGATGGCAGATACCTCCTGCCAAGCTCAGCATCCTCTTTTACATCTCTGGCTATATTGGTTAACTGCATTGCTATTCCAAGATCAATAGCATGCATCCTTGCCTTCTTGTCTTTTACACCAAAAATATCGCACATTAGCAATCCCACTGTACCTGCAACTCTATAGCAATACTGAATTAGCTCTTTCTCATTTTTAAAAAGTACTTTGTTTAGATCTGATGCGATCCCATAAATTAATTCATCAACAACATTACGCTGCATATCAGTCTGCTTCGTCAAGTTTATAAAATCTTGTGTAATATGATTAAAACTTGAACCATTATCCAAACTGTATTTCAGTTCCTGTAAATTATATATAGCAGATTCAGAATCCAGAGCCTCATCAATTGAATCGTCAAGATATCTACAAAATCGATAAAGCCGTGCACATTTTCCTATTAACTCTTTATCGAGGAATCGGCCAGCAAATCTAAAAGACTTGCCGTGTTCAGAAAGCACAGTTAAGGCTGAATCTATTGTTTTGGCGTTATTGCTTTGAATCATAAAACCACTAAGATAAATTTTTAGCTTTGGTTTAAGCTAGAAGGAGCACTAGGAATCATACGATCAATAACTTTGGCAGAGCTTAATACCCCTGGCATGCCGGCCCCTGGATGAGTTCCTGCACCTACTAGAAACAAGTTCTCGGGACCCTCTGACTTGTTATGGAAACGAAACCAAGCTGACTGTGTAAAAAGTGGAGCCACTGAAAAACCTGCACCACCGACGCTCAAGTAATCCTCAGCAAAGTCATTAGGGGTCATGTAAAATTCTGTAACAATATGGTCTTTAAGTTCCGGGAGGATATGTTGGCTGAGAGTTTCTATTATACGATCTCGCAATTTTGTAGCCTGCAAACCCCAATCAATATCTGCATCCAAATTAGGAACAGGTGCTAGCACGTAAAATGAATCGCAACCATCTGGGGCAAAGCTTTCATCAGTTGCTGTAGGACGGTGTAAATATAATGAAAAGTCTTCTGGAAGAGTCTTTCCATTAAAAATTTCGTTTAGTAACTCACGATATCTTTTACCTAGCCAGATCGTGTGATGTGCAATTTCAGGGTATTTTTTATCAACACCAAAGAAAAGTACAAAAAGTCCC
>JAURFX010000080.1 GCA_030834065.1 Gammaproteobacteria bacterium | reverse complement strand
CTGAAAATATCTTGTCATCGGGCGCTGATAAAATCTCTATCAATACTCCAGCGATTGAAAATCCAACTTTAATAACAGAATTTGCCAAACGCTTTGGATCCCAATGCGTAGTAGTTGGAATTGATAGCTTTTTTAATGGTAGCGACTATGAGGTTTATGCAAAGACTGGAAAAGAAGAAAGCGCTTATCAAACTAACCTCACTACACATGTTTGGGTAAAAGAAGTGCAAGAAAGAGGAGCAGGAGAAATAGTCTTGAACTGCATGAATCAAGATGGCGTAAAAAAAGGTTACGATATTGATCAATTATCGAGTATTAGAGAAATATGCAATGTTCCTTTAATTGCATCTGGAGGAGCTGGATGCATGGATGACTTCTTGCAAGTATTCGATAAATCAAATGTAGATGGAGCGCTTGCAGCTTCGGTTTTTCACAATAAAGAATTTACAGTCATGGAATTAAAAAAATATTTAGTAAAAAGAATTAGAGTAAGAATATGAAAAATCTAGAACCCAATTGGAAGGATGATGCCTCCTTATTACCAGCAATAATCCAAGACACAGAAACAAAACAAGTACTCATGCTTGGATATATGAATAAGGCTGCTTTTAGGCAAACCCTAGAAACGAAAAGAGTAACTTTTTATAGCAGATCCAGGCAAACGATATGGACCAAGGGCGAGACCTCTGGGAATTATCTAAGTTTTGTTGATTACCGAGTTGATTGCGATCAAGATACTATCCTAATTCAAGCTAAAAACATTGGACCTACTTGCCATAAAGGAAATTACTCATGCTTTGGTGATGAAGAATTCTCTTTGCAAGGTCTTGAAAATGAACTCCAACAAAGAATAGATAATCCATCAAATAATTCTTATACAAGCTATTTGGCAGCAAAGGGTAATAAAGAAATAGCCAAGAAAATAGCTGAAGAGGCTAATGAAGTTGCTATTTCAGCAGTCTCAAACGATGGCAGAATAGCTGAAGAAGCCGCTGATTTAATCTATCACCTATTGGTATTACTTAAATTCAATAAACTCTCGTTTAAAGATGTAGAAAAAGTACTTCAAGAGAGAAATAAAAAATCTTAATTAAGAACTTTTTCTAAAATTTGGATAAAAAACTTATTTTCTGCAGGAGCTCCAATGGTTACCCTAATGTAATCTGGCATGCCATATAAATCTATAGGTCTGACAATAACGCCCTCTTTCATTAGTTTGTTAAACATATCTCTTCCAGGTATTGGAACTTTAACAGCAATAAAATTTCCTTGAGACTCTAATGATGTTAAACCTAGTCTAGTCAACTCAGATTGCAGGTATTGCTTTTGCATAGAATTATTTTCAATGCTTTGTTTGATATGTGCCTGATCTTCAATGGCAGCAATAGCTGCTTTTTGCGCAATGGTGTTCACATTAAAGGGTTGTCTTATTCTATTGAGTATTTCAATTAACTCAGGATGGCCCACTCCAAAGCCAATTCTTAGAGCTGGTAGTCCGTATGCCTTGGAAAAAGATCTGGTTAATAACAAATTATTAAATTCATTTAACAACTCATAAGGTTTTACATAATCTTCAGCTTCTACATATTCAAAATATGCTAAGTCCAACACCACTAACACGTGATCAGGAATGCTGGATAACAGATTATGAACTTGAGCATGAGTATTATAGGTCCCGGTTGGATTGTTTGGGTTTGCAATAAAGATAACTCTTGTTGAATCATTAATATAGTTTTTAAAACTATCCAGATCATGCCCAAAATTCTTGGCAGGAACTTCATGGAATTTACAACCACGGACTTTTGAAGCTAACTTATAAACCACAAAAGCATGTTCTGAGAAAATGGCTTCTGTTTCAGAATTTAAAAAAGCAGCAGCCGCCAACTCCAAGACCTCATTAGATCCATTTCCAAGAATTATTTGCTCTTTAGCTATATTTTCATGTTCTGAAATAACCTTTTTAAGCGCTTCACCAGAGCCATCAGGATAATAATGAAGATCTTTAGCAGATTGCACTATTTCTAATGCTTTTTTAGATGCTCCAAGACTATTTTCATTACTAGCCAATTTAATGACTTTTGAAAGATTAAATTCTTGAATTACCTCATCAAGCGATCTTCCAGGCTCATAAGGCTGGATAGATTCTATACCTGGATTAATGAAATCTTTGAAATTCATAGCATTTAAAAGAAGTAAGTATACCCAAAAGGGTTAAAAAATTTTATTTTTTGCTTATAAAGCTTTGTGTAGTAATAATTGATTCGTATTTCAGTTCTGAATCATTTTCTGTAGACCTGAACATGCTTCCCTGAAATCCCATCACAAAGTCTAGATTGCCATTTCCATCTAAGTCTATTACCCCAGATCTATGAATTAATGGGGTTCCGCCATCTATCCCAGATTTATTATATTTATCAAAATAATCCCACCTCATGCGTTTTGGAAAATAATCTAAGGGAACTTCTGTAAAAATACCATTACCATCATTCATAGCCAAAGTAACTCTTGGGTAAATAGCAAAATTCTCTCCACCATAAATGGCTTGTGTATCGATAATATCTAAATCTCCATCACCATCTATATCTTTTAGAACTATAACACCCTCCCCTATCCCAGTTCCTTGTAATGATTGGTCAAGCTCAGCTCTCGGTTGATCAGGAAACCTGTTAAGGGTTTCATCGAGAAAAGTGCCATCTCCATTACTGATAAGCACTTGAACATGTCTACCAGCATAGTAGGGAGATTTTCTTGTAGAGCCAACTACAATATCCTCAAACCCATCTCCATTTATATCTCCACTATCTGCATCATTGTAGTTTGCATTATCAGGACCAAAATGAGGTTCTGGTAGAGTCTTCCATGAATCTTGGTCTAAATATGGAGGGTTTAGTGGATCTATAGGACCTAAGTGCAGATTATTCCAGTTTCTAGCTCCCCACTCGTTATCAGGAGTTGCCTTATTGGACCAAAAAATAACTACGTCATCAAACCCATCATTATTGTAATCACCTATGGTAGAAGCATGCGCATGTGTTTTATCAACCATATCTTTTTGCGTTCCGCAACAAAGCGTTTGAATATCTTTTTGATTTAGAGAAACAATAT
>JAURFX010000084.1 GCA_030834065.1 Gammaproteobacteria bacterium | reverse complement strand
CAGATGGTTGGATTTAGGTATTCTTAGGTTTCAACCTTCAGAAATTTTAAAATTAAGTTTACCTATGTTCTTGGCATGGTACATAGACTATAAGGAGTTTACATTATCCCGGTTAGATTTTTTGGTATTGCTTTTGGTAATGATTGCTCCAGCCTATCTTATCTATCATCAGCCTGACTTAGGTACATCATTGATGGTCCTATTATCAGGCTTTATTGTCTTATTTTTCGTAGGTATAAGTTGGAAAAAGATTTTTCTCTTTATTGGAATTTTTTTAGTTTCCTTACCCTTTATATGGAGACTGCTTGAGCCCTATCAGAAGAATCGAGTTTTGACTTTTTTGGATCCAACTTCAGATCCCTTGGGGGCCGGCTACAACATAATTCAGTCTCAGATTGCAATTGGCTCAGGCGGATTGTTCGGCAAAGGATGGATGAATGGATCTCAAGTTCAATTAGATTTTCTTCCGGAGCAGTCCACTGATTTTATTTTTGCTGTGATTGGTGAAGAATTTGGACTTTTCGGGATGTTATTTTTGATTACACTTTTTCTTTTTATTTTAATGAGGGGCTTTGCAATATCTTTTGATGCAAAAGGTACATACTCACGAATGCTTGCTTCAACAATTACACTGATTTTTTTCTTTTCTGTTTTTATTAATATGGGAATGGTTGTTGGCCTATTACCTGTTGTAGGGGTCCCATTGCCATTTATTAGCCAAGGCGGGACCTCCATGGTTACAATAATGATATCTTTAGGAATATTAACGAGTATTAGTAGAGATAAAAAGTTATCAGAGGAATAAATATGATTTTGAGATATACAGTTTTAATTTTTATCTTGGCTTTTCAGCATCTAAGTTTTGGCCAAGACATTGAAGAGCAAAAGCGATTATTTATTGAAAATATCACGATGAATACGGATTATGATCGTGAATTTATTGAGCAACTGCTCTCTGAAATTGAAATTCAACAATCTATCTTAGACGCTATTTCTAGGCCTGCAGAACGAGTACTTACGTGGGATGACTATAGGGGCATATTCATCACTGATCAAAGGATAAATGCGGGAATTAATTTTTATAACGAGCACCGCTCTGAAATTACCAATGCAGTGAATCAACATGGAGTCCCAGCTGAAATTCTTATAGCCATTCTTGGTGTTGAAACAAATTTTGGTACTCGGATGGGAAGTTATCGTGTCATTGATGCATTAGGCACGCTTGCTTTTGCATACCCTCCACGCTCTGCCTTTTTCTCATCGGAGCTTGAGAGATTTATTGAGCTAATTCAGACTGAGTCAGATACGTTTCGTGAAGCAAGGGGCTCTTATGCCGGTGCTATGGGGGCGGGTCAATTTATTTCTTCGAGCTACTTGAGCTATGCTGTTGATGGTGATGGAGACGGAGTCAGAGATTTATGGGAATCATGGCCAGATATTTTTGCAAGTATATCCAATTATTTTAGAAGAAATGGATGGGAGCCAGGCGCGCTTATCGCTACTCGATTAATTAATGAAAATAATATTGAGTTAGCAGAACATACCAATACTGTTAATCTCAATAACACTGTTTTAGGAGTTAAGGAATTAGGATTGGGATTTCCAGTAAGCTATCCTGATGATATACCACTAACGCTTTTAAAGCTTGAAGGCCCATCAGGTACTGAATATTGGGCAGGATTTCACAACTTCCGATCTATAACCCGCTATAACATTAGTGTTCTTTATGGCATGGCAATTTATGAACTATCAGAAATTTATAAGAGTAAGATTTATAACTAAATGAAGACATGGAAATTAATTTTTTTAATTTTCTTTTTTTCAAGCTGTAGCTATCAACCTCTTAGTCTTTTTGAGAGAAGGCAAGACTACTGCATTATCAATAAAAATGGTTTTGTTCTTGGCAATATCCCAATTTATCGTGTAGGAGGAGAGCAATTCATAGTGAGACAAAGTAGCAGAGGATATTCTGAAACTGGGATAGCATCATGGTATGGGCCAAATTTTCATGGCCAAAGAACTTCAAGCGGTGAAATATATGATATGAATGAGTTAACTGCAGCCCATAAAACACTTCCAATTCCCTCATGGGTCAGGGTGACCAATTTAGATAATGATTCGAGTGTTCTGGTAAGGATTAATGATCGTGGACCCTTTGTTGATGATCGAATCATTGATCTTTCCAGAGAGGCTGCCGAGCGTATTGATATGATTAGGGACGGAACCGCAAGGGTTAGAGTGGAGTCGCAAGCAGACTGGTTAGGGAGATATACAGACCTTAATGTTGATTATTATGCACAAGTAGGAACCTTTGAAAATGCGGGAAATGCTCGATCAATGGTTATTAATCTAAGAAATCAAAACTTCAATAATGTTATGATTGAATCTGTTAACAGCGGTGCTAATACGCAATACTTAGTGAAATTAGGACCCTTTTCGCAGCCCGAGGCTTTTATTGACTTAGAGTCAAGGCTGACAAGGTCTGGATACGAAGGGTCATGCTTAGTTGCTGAATAAATTAAAGGTATTTTTATGAAAATAATTAACGTTATAAAAATTACATTTCTTAGAAGTATTTTCCTAATGCTGAGCTTGGTGGGTTATTTATCTGCACAGGCACCGGTGCCACAGCCACCTCAAATTAATGCTTCAAGCTATATATTAATGGATTTTAATACTGGGACAGTCTTAGCAGAGAGAGAAATTGATTCTAGAGTGGAGCCCGCCAGCTTAACGAAGCTAATGACTGCCTATGTCATATTCAAGGCAATCGAGGAAGAACAGATGGACCTGAATGAGTTAGTCATGGTCAGTGAGAGAGCATGGAGAACTGAAGGATCAAGAATGTTTATCGAGGTTGGCGACCAAGTCCGAGTGGACGATTTATTGAGAGGTATGATTATTCAGTCTGGTAATGATGCAAGTGTTGCTCTTGCAGAGCATCTGGCGGGCTCAGAGGCAGCCTTTGCTAATGTAATGATGTATCATGCCGATCTTTT
>JAURFX010000050.1 GCA_030834065.1 Gammaproteobacteria bacterium | reverse complement strand
CAGCGTCATAGATTTCATTTCTTCCACTCTTAGAATATTGATCAAAAAGCTTTATCAGCTGTTGCGTGGAAATTTCCTCATAGCAAGCCTGTGCAAGTGAGCACAATGTTTGACCTGCTATCTTAAATTTATTGCTCACTGGAAGGTCGATCTTGAGGGCTTCTAAAAATTCTTTAAATTTATGCGAATCAAAAGATTGTTTTCTTATAGGTATCAGGCTTACTAAAAGAAAATCCGTAGGTAGGCCCTGATCAGACATCTCTTCTATATGTCTTAAATTATCTGCTTGATCATTAAGCAGCCTAGTGAAGTTTGGTAAGATATGTGTGAGCGCCCCGAGTGAATGTATAAATGAAAAAAATTCATATCTATTGGTCTTGGCATCAAGTTTTTTTATTTCTAGCAGTATTCTCTCCCTTGGAATAATTACTAATTCTTCTGAGTCGATAATTTCTTTTAAGAGTGTAAATGTTTCATCTGCAACCTTAAATCCAAAGGGCCTAAAGTTTGAATAAAATCGAGCAAGCCTGATGAGTCTTAACGGATCATCCTTAAAATATATTGATACATGGCGAAGGATTTTATTTTTGATATCATCAATGCCTCCGTAAGGGTCAATATAACCTTTGCCATCCTCATCCTCTGCGATTGCGTTAATGGTAAGGTCTCTTCTGTAAAGGTCATCCTCAAGAGTAATTTTTCTTGAGAAATCAGTCTTAAAACCTTTGTAACCTCTGCCGGCTTTATGCTCTTTACGGGCAAGGGCGTATTCCTCTTTAGTTTTGGGATGCAGAAAAACTGGAAAGTCAGCATTAATCTTAGTGAAGCCTAGATTAAGCAGTTCCTCTTCAGTGCCACCAACAACAACCCAATCAATATCACTTTGTTTGTGTTTAAGGCCCATAAGATGATCTCTCACGGCGCCCCCAACTTTATAAAATTTCATTATTAGATTATGTCTCTGTAGTGAGAAATTTTGTCTTTGTATTGATTGTAATGAAGATTCGACCAATTGGAGAGTTTAATAGGCTTAATATTCATCGATTCAAGAATATTTTCTTCGCCAATGCTGGGAATAGACAGTGATTTAAAATTATCCCTTGTCATGAGCTTTCCAGGGACGAGGAATTCGAGAAAAGATGCCTGTATTACTCCTAAGAAGTCTGGTAATCCAATGATTATTCTTTTTTTATTCTTTGCCTTAGCTATTAGTTTAAGTATCTGTTTGAGACTTAATTTTTCCGTGCCATAAACCTGAATGACCTGGTTGTCATAATCATTTGAATTGAGGCATTGATAGACAGACTGAGCAACATCATTGACATGAACTGGCGCAAACATTGCACTAGCTTTTGCTAATGGAATGATAGGAAAGTACGATACTAAATGTTGGAACATGTTAAAGCTTTGTGCCCCATCACCAAATATTAGTGATGGCTGGACAATGCAGTAAGTAGAGTACTTGCCAAGCATTTTCTTAATTTTATCCTCAGCCAGACCTTTAGATTTTAGATAGTCACTTGGTGCATGTGCGGCACTTGCTTTAAGTGCACTCAGATGAATAAATTTTCTGATTTTGAGGTCATCTACTGACTGACAAATTTTTTCAACTAAATCTACATGAATTGTCTTAAACCTATTTTTTTTGTCTTCATGTAAGATTCCAATTGTGTTTATAACGACATCAACATCAGTCAATGCATTCTTGATGAGAGTAATATCAAAGCTTTTCAATCTAATCCACTCAGCTCCAGGGCTTGCCCCGGTAATTGAGCGCTTGCTGTGCCTCGAGATAATTTTTACTCTGTAATTTTTTAATAAAAGAAGATTAATAAGCGCACTTCCAACAAAACCTGATCCACCAAAAATAGCAACAGTTCCAGAGGCAGATTTTTTATTTTCTTCTTTGATCATTTTTACTTGAGGACCAGAAGTAACCCTCTATCATCACGTAATACTTGCAGAACTAAGGATCCAGGCTTGTTATTTAAAATTCTCTCCAGATCTGCAAAGCCCTGAACCCTGACTCTATTTACATGCGTTATTAAATCTCCTTGTCTTAGGCCTCTTTGAAAGGCAAAACTATTGTTATCAATTGCTTGTATTGCAATGGCATATTGATTTGTCTGTCCTGAGATTGACTCTATTGATAGCTCAACACCTGCAAAGGCGGGCTCAATTTCATCAATGGTTTCTGTAGGTAGTGTTTGAGTATTTGCACTCAGTTCACCCAGGGTAGCCTCAAATGTTAAAAGCTCACCATCTCTTAATACATTAATTTCAATCATTTCATCAGGCCTTCTCATTCCGATATAGTTTCTTAGCTCCGAGGGACCTGATATTGGTTCCCCATTGACCTCTACAACGACATCACCAATCTGGAGACCGGCCAGCTCTGCAGCAGATCCTGGACTAATGGCTGTAATAAGTGCACCCTCAGAAGATGCAAATGATAGACTTTCTGCAATTTCTTCAGTAATTTCAGCAATATTGACACCAAGGAGGCCTCTCCTCACTGAGCCACTTTCAATGATTTGATCCATAATGTTTTTAGCGAGATTGATGGGTATTGCAAATCCAATACCTATATTGCCTCCGCTTTGAGAGAGAATGGCTGAGTTAATACCAATTAAATTTCCATTGAGGTCTATCAAGGCTCCGCCAGAATTGCCTGGGTTAATAGAGGCATCGGTTTGTATAAAGTCCTCGTAACCATCAGGATTGATACCAACCCTTCCAAGCGCAGAGACTATTCCTGATGTAACGGTATGTTGAAGTCCAAATGGATTTCCAATGGCCACAACAAAGTCCCCAACTCGAACGTTTGAGGAATCACCTAAATTAAGATCAGTGAGATTATCAGGGTCTACTTGAAGCACGGCTATGTCTGTCCCTGGATCTGAACCAATAACCGTAGCGCTTAATGTTCTGTTATCAATAAGGGTGATAGTAATTTCATCTGCATTATCAATGACGTGATGGTTAGTGATGATATGACCAAGGCCGGCGTCTACAATCACCCCTGACCCAGCACTTTCAAATTCCCTCTCTTGATTGGGGGGCATAAATCTTCTAAAAAAAGGATCGTTTGAGAGAGGGTTCTGCACGTTAACAGTGCCGGTTACAGCAATGCTTACTACTGCAGGGCTTACCTCTTCAATGAGGGGAGCAAGGGAATTACCAATAATTTGGGCACCAACTTGATGAGCGAAAAAAACAATTAATACTAAATAAAATTTAATAAATATATGCCTCATAAAAGCCTCATAATTTTTTGCAAAAGATGCTTAAAAAGCGTTAATAGTTACCGGAGTCATAATAATAGGGGTAAAAAATTAAAAATAAAGATCTGATGAAAATATTAAAGAATAACCTTGTGGATAAACTGTTTAATAATTGAAGATAATTAGTTTATAGTAATTACTATATATTGTGGTTGCTGCTTATATTTTTTTTGGATCTATATTATAAATCATAATAATCATGAAAGTTTTATTAGCTTATCTAAGCCATTGAAAACAATCAACTTATTAAAATTATCTAAATTAATCAGTTTTTTTATTGACAAGATTTATGCATCAGAATAATCTATGTCTAGAGCACAATATCTTGTGCTTGTTTTTCAAACCTTAAATTTTTAGGGGTGTTTGTTACGCCACAGTATAAATGTATTAAATTGGTAAATAATTAATGAAATCAGTTTTAAAAATCGCTGAGAAGACAGCCCTATCGCAAGATCTTCAACCCGCCTCATTAGATATTTGGGACATGAAATATCGCCTAAAAGCTAAAACTGGTGAGGCTATTGATAAAACTGTTGAAGATACATTTAAACGAGTCGCACTTGCTCTCGCAGAAGTTGAAAGTCCTGAAAAACAAGAAGAGTGGTTTAAGAAGTTTTACTGGGCAATAAGTAAGGGGGCTACACCTGCAGGGAGAATCATGTCAAACGCAGGAGCTGAGCAGCATAAGCCAGCAACTTCAACTATAAATTGTACCGTCTCTGGCTCTATTAGTGACTCCATGGACAGCATCTTGAATAAAGTTCATGAAGCAGGGCTGACATTAAAAGCTGGCTGTGGAATTGGTTATGAGTTTTCAACCTTAAGGCCTAAAGGAGCATTTGTCACGGGTGCGGGGGCTTACACATCAGGACCATTATCTTTTATGGATATATATGACAGAATGTGCTTTACCGTCTCTTCTGCTGGAGGTAGGCGAGGCGCTCAAATGGCAACTTTTGATGTGGGCCATCCCGACGCCTTGGATTTCATCAGAGCCAAACGTGAAGATGGGAGGTTGAGGAACTTTAATTTATCACTGCTAATCACAGATGAATTTATGGATGCAGTGAAGTCGAATAAAGAATGGCAGCTTGCATTTCCTATCTTGGAAAAAGAAGTGCAAGCTGATCGGATAGATGTCGATAACTCTGATGAGATTATTTGGCGTGATCACCCTATACACAAGGGTTATGTGACGAATGACGCAGGCTTGGTTGCATGCAAGATCTATAAGACAATTCCCGCCCGCAGACTTTGGGATGCCATCATGTCCTCGACCTATGATTTTGCAGAGCCAGGCTTTGTTTTAATTGATCGTGTTAATCAGATGAATAATAACTGGTGGTGTGAAAATATTAGAGCTACCAATCCTTGTGGCGAGCAACCCTTACCTGAGTATGGGGCCTGCTTATTAGGATCAATCAATCTTACGCGTTTTGTTGAAAACCCATTTACAGAGGATGCTAAATTTAATTGGGACGAATACAAGGAAGTAGTTCATGTGTTTACCAGGATGCTAGATAATGTCGTTGAGATTAACGGTCTTCCTTTGGGGAAACAGAGAGAGGAAATACTTAATAAGAGAAGACATGGCATGGGCTTCTTGGGCCTTGGTTCGACTCTTACGCTCCTTGGTATGAGGTACGGATCAAAAGAATCCATACAATTCACTGAGGATGTATCAAGGGAATTAGCAGTTGTAGGATGGAAGGCTGGGTTAGAGTTGGCAAAAGAAAAAGGAGCAGCGCCCATCTTCGAAGAAGATTTCGAAGTGACAGAGGAAATGCTTAGTAAGCGCCCACAAATGGCGAAAGATGGTTTTAAAATTGGTCAAAAGGTAAAAGGAAAGGTACTACACGCACTTTATAGTAATTATATGAATAGGATCGCAGAGGTCGAACCTGAGCTGGTTGAGGAAATCTCGATGGTAGGGGCTAGATTCACACATCATAGTTCTATTGCACCAACAGGCACTATTTCGCTCTCGCTGGGTAATAATGCTAGCAATGGGATTGAGCCCTCGTTTGCTCATCATTATTTTAGAAACCTTATAAGAGAAGGCAAAAAGACCAAAGAGAAGATTGATGTCTTTTCTTATGAATTATTAAAGTATCGAGAAGTAATTGATAAAAATGCAAGTCCTGATGATACGAACTCATTACCGGATTACTTTATAAGTTCAGAGTCAATTACTCCGCGAGAGCATGTTGATATTCAAGCTGCGGCACAAAAATGGATTGATTCTTCAATTTCTAAGACCGCCAATGTTCCTACGGAATATCCCTATGAAGACTTTAAAGGAATCTATTCGTATGCCTATGAGCAGGGATTGAAGGGATGTACAACTTTTAGGTTTAATCCTGAGGCTTTTCAGGGGGTTCTAGTAAAAGAGAAGGATTTAAAGAACACTCAGTATATTTTTACACTGGAAGATGGTTCTGAGGTTTCCGTGCAAGGGGACCAGGAGATTGAATACGACGGCGAGACACACTCAGCTGCAAACCTTTATGATGCCCTTAAAGAGGGATACTACGGAAAATTTTAAAGAGCAGAAATGGAAAAAATTAAAATTGATAAAAAGATCGTTGGTTATGTTGTCGGTAAAGATAAGCCTGCCGATTTAAATATTCAAAATGACAAAGAAAATGTTATTAGAATGCATGAAAAAATTGAGAGGCCAGACACACTGGTTGGTTCAACCTATAAAGTGAAGACGCCCGTCTCCGATCATGCCATGTACGTAACTATCAATGATATTGTTTTGAATGAGGGTACAGCCCATGAAAAAAGAAGGCCCTTCGAAATATTTATTAATTCAAAGAACCTAGATCATTACCAGTGGATTGTTGCTTTAACACGAATTATGTCGGCAGTCTTTAGAAAGGGTGGAGATGTTAACTTTCTCGTAGAGGAGCTGAAGGCAGTCTTTGATCCAAGAGGGGGTTATTGGCAGGTTGGGGGGACATTTATGCCCTCAATCATTGCTGAGCTTGGCCATATCGTTGAGAAACATTTGATGGGCATTGGCATGCTTGATAAAAAAATAAGCACAGAGCAGGAAACGTTAATTAAGCAAAAAAAAGAAGCACTAATCCAAGGGGCTATGAAGCAAACACAGCAAAGTGAAGCTACACCACCAGGAGCTAAAATGTGTGACAAGTGCAGTTCAGTTTCTGCCAT
>JAURFX010000098.1 GCA_030834065.1 Gammaproteobacteria bacterium | reverse complement strand
GCACGTCACGAATACTTTTGGGCCCTATTTGACCAATGCTGAGCGTATGGATCGCGCAAATACTTTTTTTGATTTTTATGATTCAACCTTTGGCGGATGCGATATGTTGGACCATCAGTGGGGACCAGAAATAGCCGTTTACTTTTTATGTGGCTTTGACGATTATCATGGCTTTGCTACAGCACTTGATAATATCGATCCAGCTCAATCAGAGATGATGCAAACCACAAGGCTTGATGTGGTTGAGCACTCTGACGATATCTTGATTCTGATTGAATGATAAAACTTAGGGCGCAAGCCAGCTAGAGGTTAGATCTTCATCTTTCCAGCTAAACTTAGCCCTTCTATGCCCTGAGGCTTGAAGGAAGAGGTATTCTAGGTGTTGGAATATGAAAATTAGCACTGCAAAGTTTTGATAGCCATCATCGAGCACTAGATCTTTGGGTTCAATATCACAAAGCGTCGGATCATCCACTTCTGTTCCTGGAGGAAAAGGGACGGAGTAACAAGCTTTTGACATTTCTTTGCTTTTTTCCCAGGCCTTATGAGTGACTGTGTCCTGATAATGAAGCTTCGCTATGCCCTCAAGCTTTATTTGTATCTTTTCTGATGGGTCGTAGATATGGATGGACGCATTAGGATTTACATTGATTTGATGAATCTTGCTTGAGCGGTAATCTGTGTGGAACCGAAGCATTCTCTCATTAGGGGAGAATTCACGAAGCACCATAGTCCTATTTTTTATGGTGTATTGATCAAGCAAGGATACCGTTGGAGTATGAAAAACGCTTTTGGAATTAGTGACCCCCTCTGTAAGGAGCTTAAAGGTTTTTGATAGGACCTCATCGAGCGTGTCTGGGTTCTGGAAATAATTCATTTATCTACTAATTTTTAATTAAAAATACCATAAGAAACGATTATTTAAAGTCATTAATTATAGGATAATCTATTGATTTTATTAGAAAACTTATTTTTGTAACAAAAATGCTTTAGTTTTGATGGCTTAATTATGTTAGCTTATTTATAAGTACCTTAGGGTGCGTTTTTGTTTTAACAATAAATTAGAGGGGGATATCTAGATGGATTTAAATCCTAATGATTTAGTCGGCGTTTCCTTTTGGCTGGTATCAGCAGCCTTATTAGCCGCAACCGCTTTCTTTTTTTTAGAAAGAAGCAATGTAAGCAGTAAGTGGAGGACATCCCTCACCTTATCTGGCTTGGTAACTGGTATAGCTTTTTGGCATTATCTCTACATGAGAGGTGTATGGGTAGAAACCGGCACTTCACCAACTGTATTTAGATACATTGATTGGCTCTTGACTGTGCCGCTCTTGATCGTGGAGTTTTATCTGATCCTTAAAGCGGTAACCAATGTTTCTTCATCACTATTCTACAAGCTCTTCTTGGGTTCTTTAGTGATGCTGGTTTTTGGTTACTTAGGCGAATCAGGCAACATGGGTGCTATGCCTGCCTTTATCCTTTCAATGGCGGCATGGATATACATTATCTATGAGCTATGGGCAGGGGAAGGCGCGAAAGCAAAGAATGCTTCAAACAGTGCCTCTGTGCAGTCAGCCTATCAAACGATGATGTACATCGTCATATTTGGCTGGGCAGTCTATCCATTAGGTTACTTCTTTGGTTACCTAGGCGGCGGTGCTGATGAGGGTACACTAAACCTTATCTATAACCTCGCTGATTTTATAAATAAAATCCTATTTGGTGTGATTATTTGGGGCGCGGCTATGAAAGATAGCGCATCTCATTAATTACGCATTCAATACGATAAAAAAGCCCCGCTTGTCGGGGCTTTTTTTATTATGATTAAAAGCTGTAGAATAAGCTTTTACATTCAATAATATGAAAAAGTTAACCGCGCTATTACCGCTCTTAATTATGGCTTGCAACTCAGATCTAGGATATCCGATCTCACGAACCGTTGATCACACAGATGAGTATCATGGGACTAAGGTGTCTGATCCTTATCGATGGCTCGAGGATTTTACCTCCGAGGAGTCATTGGCATGGGTAGAGAGTCAAAATGCTTTTGCTGATTCATACTTTGAGACCTCTTTTAAAGATGCGGTCGCAGAGTCTTTGGCAAGGGTTTGGGAGAGCGAATCTGTGAGTACCCCGTTTCGGGTCGCGGATAAGACTTTCTACTACTATAACGATGGCACCTGGCAACAAAGCAAGCTGATGGTTAGAGCCGGTGACGAAGGCTCATTTGAGGAGCTGTTAGACCCTAA
Organism: Gammaproteobacteria bacterium; assembly: GCA_030834065.1. Lineage (GTDB taxonomy): Bacteria > Pseudomonadota > Gammaproteobacteria > Steroidobacterales > Rariloculaceae > JAURFX01. The sequence goes on along the minus strand of JAURFX010000098.1, from coordinate 123 downwards.
TACCTTTTCCGAGGACGGCACGGTCTCCTTGGGGGGTGCGAGCATAAGCCCGGATGGGAAATACTTGGCCTATTCTATATCTGACGGAGGCTCTGATTGGCGCGTATGGAGAGTACTCGATAT
>JAURFX010000085.1 GCA_030834065.1 Gammaproteobacteria bacterium | reverse complement strand
TTTTAAGTGGGTTTATTCAAATATCTTTGAGCCAGATAAATATCATCCAGCCAGTCGTAAATACACTTTGGTTTATAATGATTTCATCTGTTTTTAATTTTTTGAGAATCTATAAGAAAAGCCATGAATGATAAAAATCGTTATGAAAGATTAAAAAATATATGGAATGAAAAGCAAGTCTTTAAGAGTCGGCTAATCTCATCGTTTTTGGTCGTTGGTTTTGCATTTCTACTCTTGTCATATCGTCTGATTGAGCTGACAGTTTATGAGTATAGTGAATTATTTGTGTCTTCAGAAAATAATCAGATTAGAATTTTTCCAATAGACCCTTCTCGTGGCATTATTCGTGATCGAAATGGCATAGTTCTGGCGAGAAATAATCCTGTCTGGACTCTAGTTATTACCCCTGAACTGATACAAAATCATGATGAAATATTTATTTGGCTAGAAGAAAATATAAACTTAAGCTCTGATGCGCTAGCTGATTTAAATAATCAAATCTCACAGGTCTCTTCGTTTTCTGAAATTCAAATCAAACAATTAAATGAGGATGAGACGGCAGTTTTTGCAGCAAACAGATTTAAGTTGCCTGGACTTGACCTGAGGGAGAGGCTTCAGAGGCATTATCCCTATGGAAGAGAAACAGCTCATGTGATTGGCTATCTCGGGGCAATTTCTCCAAGTGACCATCAAAGATTGAATCTTAGTAACTACACGAATGGAGCTCGAGTGGGTCGGTATGGCCTAGAGTATTTTTTTGAAGATCAACTCCATGGCGCCCTAGGAAGACAAGCAACAATAGTTAATTCTAGGGGAAGAGTGATTGAAACACTTAACAGCAATCAAAGTTTGCAAGACTTATCCAGAGATATATCTCGATCACTGCCTTCCTTAGAGGGTGAAGATCTTGAGCTTACCTTAGATATTGATTTACAAAGACTTGCCTATGAGCATTTAGAAAATTGGAGAGGCTCAGTAGTAGCAATGAACCCAAAAACGGGTGAGATTTTAGTATTAGCAAGTAACCCAACATTTGATGCTAACGATTTTGCAAAAGGTTTATCTCAATCGCAATATGAGCAATTGTTAAATGATCAGAATAGACCATTATTTAATAGATCCCTACTTGGCGCTTACCCGCCTGGATCAACCATAAAACCATTTTTAGCATTAGCGGCCCTAGAATTAGAACATATTAATGAGAACAGTACTTTCTTTTGTCAGGGCTCATATTCTTTGCCAAATGATGATCATGTCTATCGAGATTGGCTTGAATCGGGCCATGGCTCTGTGTCTCTAAATAGGTCGATTGCTCAGTCATGTGATGTCTATTATTACAATTTAGCAACTGAGATGGGTATTGAGAGTATTTCAACCTTTCTATCTCAATTTGGATTTGGCCAAAATTTGGATTTTGGCATGGGTCGTACTCAAGCAGGTATTCTGCCATCCCCAAGCTGGAAGCGAAGCTATTTCTCTGCTCCCCAGGATCAGGTTTGGTTTCCCGGTGAGACAGTAATTACTGGTATAGGGCAAGGGTATTTCTCTGTAACGCCCATCCAGCTTGCTGTTGCAGTAGCGACCCTCGCAAACAGAGGAAATATTGTCCAACCCAAAATTATTTTGAATAACAACTCTTTAACCGAGGAGGATGCAGAATTAATGCCGCCTTCAATTCCTTTAAGAAGTGGGAATTTGGACATTATATTTAATGCGATGAATTCTGTGACGCATTTACCCGGGGGCTCTGCTTACTCTATATTCTCAAATGATCTGAATGGCATTGTCGGGAAGACTGGGACTGCACAAGTTGTCTCTATCGGTCAAGAGGATGAGTATGACGAGGATAATATTGATGAAAATTTAAGAGATCATGGTTTGTTTTTTGGAATTGCTCCTCAGGAAGATCCCGAAATTATCGTGGTTGCTATTATCGAGAACTCTGGAGGCGGAGCCCGAGTAGCTGCCCCAATTGTAAAATCAATTATTGATGCATTTCATGCTAAAAGCTCAAATGAGGGCATAATTTTTGCCAGCAATGAATAGCAAGTCTTTGATTGAAGCCCTTATCGGGGACAAGTTAATTTTTTTTTGTTTTTTATTATTAGCTAGTTTTGGCTTGATGGTTCAGTACAGTGCTGGTAACCATAATTTGATCTCTTTAGAGGGTCAAATATTAAAGTTATGCCTTGCCATTCTTTTCTATGTCCTGATTTCGAATATTCAAATTAATGAGATTCGAAAGATCAGCCCGATTTTATTTGGGGTTAGCTTTTTCATGTTGATGCTTGTCCCGCTTATTGGGGTAACAATCAATGGTTCAAACAGATGGTTGGATTTAGGTATTCTTAGGTTTCAACCTTCAGAAATTTTAAAATTAAGTTTACCTATGTTCTTGGCATGGTACATAGACTATAAGGAGTTCACATTATCCAGGTTAGATTTTTTGGTATTGCTTTTGGTAATGATTGCTCCCGCCTATCTTATCTATCATCAGCCTGACTTAGGTACATCATTGATGGTCTTATTATCAGGCTTTATAGTCTTATTTTTCGTAGGTGTAAGTTGGAAAAAGATTTTGCTCTTTCTTGGAATTTTTTTGGTTTCCTTACCCATTATATGGAGACTGCTCGCGCCCTATCAGAAGAATCGAGTTTTGACTTTTTTGGATCCAACTTCGGATCCCTTGGGGGCCGGCTACAACATCATTCAGTCTAAGATTGCAATTGGCTCAGGAGGATTATTCGGCAAAGGATGGATGAATGGATCTCAAGTTCAATTAGATTTTCTTCCGGAGCAGTCCACTGATTTTATTTTTGCTGTGATCGGTGAAGAATTTGGTCTTTTCGGGATGTTATTTTTGATTACGCTTTTTCTTTTTATTTTAATCAGGGGTTTCTCAATATCTTGGGATGCAAAAGGTACATATTCACGAATGCTTGCTTCAACAATTACACTGATTTTTTTCTTTTCT
>JAURFX010000003.1 GCA_030834065.1 Gammaproteobacteria bacterium | reverse complement strand
TCTGCAGCTGGTGGCATGGATATCGAGGAAGTTGCAGAAAAGGAGCCAGAAAAAATTTGCACAGTTCTTATTGATCCTGCTGTCGGTGTATCTGGTTATCAAGTAAGAAACATTTCTTACACGCTTGGATTAGATGGGTCTATGTCAAAAGAATTCGCAAATATTTTAAAAAATTTACATAAATTATTTGTTGATATAGACGCCAGTCTGATTGAAATTAATCCCTTAATTGTCACTAAGCAGGGTAATTTAATTGCCCTGGACGCAAAAATAAATATTGAAGACAATGCGCTCTTTCGGCAAAAGTCTATCGCAGAATTAAGAGACTTAACCCAAGAGGATGCTAATGAGATTGAAGCTGCTAAGCATGATCTTAATTATGTAACCTTGGATGGAAACATTGCATGCATGGTAAATGGTGCCGGCCTAGCAATGGCAACCATGGATCTAATCCAGCTCAAAGGCGGGAAGCCGGCAAATTTCTTAGATGTAGGCGGAGGTGCCACTGCTGAAAGGGTTGCTGAGGCCTTTAAAATTATATTAAGCAATGAAAAAGTTGAAGCTGTTCTGGTTAATATTTTTGGTGGGATCGTTAGATGCGATCTCATTGCAGAGGGCATTATTGCAGCGGTCGAACAAGTAGGTGTCTCTATTCCAGTCGTTGTAAGGCTTGAGGGAACCAATGTTGACCAAGGAAGACAATTACTTGCCAATAGCGGGCTCTCAATTGTTGCTGCCACAGATTTAACAAAAGCTGCAGAGGATGCAATCAGACTTGCCAAGGGGGACAAATGAGTATTCTTGTAAATAAAGATTCTAAAATTATCTGTCAGGGAATTACTGGTAAGCAAGGTAGCTTTCACACAGAACAGTGTATTAAATATGGAACAAATATTGTTGGAGGTGTGACACCCGGTAAAGGTGGAACGCAGCACCTTGGGGTCCCAGTATTTAATACAACCAAAGATGCTGTTGTTGCAACCGGAGCAGATGTTTCAATGATTTATGTTCCAGCACCTTTTACAGCTGACGCTATTTTGGAAGCAGCTGACGCAGGCATACAACTAATTGTATGTATCACAGAAGGCGTACCTGTTCTTGACATGGTAAAAGTGAAGTCCGCACTAAAAAGGTATAACTGTAGACTAATCGGGCCTAATTGTCCGGGTATTATTACGCCTGGAGAGGCAAAAATTGGAATCATGCCAGGATTTATTCATCAGCCAGGCTCTATTGGAATTGTCTCTCGTTCGGGGACCTTAACCTATGAGGCTGTCCATCAAACAACTAATGTAGGGCTTGGACAGACGACTTGTGTCGGTATTGGTGGAGATCCAGTACGAGGAATGAATTTTATAGATTGCCTTGAGCTTTTTGAACAAGATCCAAAGACTAAAGGAATCATTATGGTCGGCGAAATTGGTGGCACGGACGAGGAAGCAGCAGCAGACTATATTAAACATCATGTAAGTAAGCCTGTGGTGGCTTATATTGCTGGTGTAACCGCCCCCCCTGGGAAGAGAATGGGGCATGCAGGCGCCATAGTTTCTGGAGGAAAAGGGACCGCAGACGAGAAATATAAGGCGCTCGAGCATGCTGGTGTTATCACTGTGCGATCTCCAGCTGAATTGGGCGAAGCTATTAAAAAGGCCTTGGATTGAGGGTCAATTTAATACAGCTTAATCCAATTGTTGGCAATATAGAGAAAAATTGCGATTTAATCATCAGGCATTTAGCAGCATCTAAAGGGCAATTATGCATTTTCCCTGAGCTGGCTTTATCCGGATATCCTCCAGAGGATCTATTGTTTCATTCGGGTATTCAAAAAAGAATCAGTAGAGCCACAGATATTCTAAAAAATAAAACCAGAGAAGGAGTTTCTCTTATTCTAGGCACACCCTACTATGAAGAGGGAAAAATTTTTAATGCTGCTCTTTATATCCATGATGGAAAAATCGAATCAATCTATAAAAAAAGAAGTCTTCCTAATTATTCAGTATTTGATGAAAAAAGATATTTTAGCGAGGGTAATGAGCCTATTTTCATAAATCATGAAGGGGTAAATTTTGCATTACTAATTTGCGAAGACTTCTGGGATGATAATATTTTTTCTAAATCTTTTTCAGAAAAAACAGACTGCATACTCGTAATTAATGGCTCGCCTTTTGATTATAATAAAATAGAAAGTAGGAGAGTCCTTGCCATAAAAAGAGCAAAAGAATGCCAACTTCCTGTTATTTATGTAAACCTAGTTGGTGGTCAAGATGAATTAATTTTTGATGGAAGTTCTTTTGTATTAAATGCAGACGGAGAAGAAATCATTAAAGCAAAGCCCTTTGAGGAGGGATCAGTCAGCTTTGAGTTTTCCTCTCAAAATTTGTGTAAGGCTGAGAAAAGATTAGAAAGTAATAATATTGAGCTTATTTATAATGCATTGGTCTTGGGCACAAGGGATTATATTCAAAAAAATAATTTTTCTTCGGTTTTATTAGGATTATCTGGGGGCATTGATTCGGCATTAACTTTAGCTATTGCCTGTGATGCTATTGGAGCCGAGGGAGTTAGGGCAGTAATGATGCCTTCGATGTTTACCTCCAGCATGTCAGTGGAGGACGCTAAAAGCCAAGCAGATTTATTGAGGGTTCAACTTGATGTGATTGGAATCTCTGACGTTATGAATACTTTTGATCATACGTTAAGAGATGTATTTCATGGGTACGAAAAAGATGTTACGGAAGAAAATATCCAAAGCAGAATAAGAGGCCTCATTTTAATGGCACTATCAAACAAATTTGATTCACTGCTTCTGACGACCGGAAATAAAAGCGAGATGGCGGTAGGATACTCTACACTTTATGGAGATATGGCCGGTGGTTTTGCACCTATTAAGGACTGCAGCAAAACATTGGTATACGAGCTTGCAAGATACGTAAACTCAATTAAATCGATTATCCCTAATAGGGTCATTGAGCGTGAACCTACGGCAGAACTTGCTCCAGACCAAAAAGATACTGACAGCCTACCACCTTACGATGTACTTGATCCAATACTTGAGCTATTTATTGAGCATGATTGCAGTGTCGATCAAATTGAGAAAAATGGATTTGATAGAAATACAGTCATTAAGGTCTTAAATTTAGTCAAACGTAACGAGTATAAAAGAAGGCAGGCACCTCCAGGAGTCAAGATTACATCAAGAGCCTTTGGAAAAGACTGGCGATATCCTATTACCTCAGGATACTAACTAGAAATTTAAATCTAATATCCTATTTACTGCATTGGCTTCATCATTTAAACCAAGCGCTAAGTATGAATTTTGAATTAGTAGCAGACTATCTTCTATGACAGGCGCACCAGGATAGCGTTCTATTAAAGCATTGGCTCTATTGATAGCACCCACATAAGCACCACGATCATAATAAAAGTCTGCGATACTTTTTTCATAAGCAGCTAGTCTATCCCTTAGAAAGATCATTCTATTTCTGCTATCTGATGCATAAGGACTATTTGGATATCGTCTGAGTAATTCTTGAAAGGTACTAAATGCAAGCATCGTATCCCTAGGGGGGCGAACATTTAAATCAACATTGAATCGCCTCTCTAGCCAGTCCCTTTCTCGATCAAAATAAGAGATACCCCGCATATAAAGTGCATAATCAACTCGTGGATGAGTTGGATTTTCTGACTCGAATCCTTCAGACGAGCTGATTGCAAGTTCACGATCGCCTGATCGAAAGTGAATATATATTGTATCTAGTTGCGACTGCCTTGCTGCAGTACTAAATGGGAATCTTCCCTGCAGTGCACGATAATAAGCTATGGCATCTTGAAAATCACCCTCAACCATCGCGTCATAACCCATTTGATAGAGAACCTCTGGCCCTTCACCCGGCAATATAAAGTCTCGCCTTGTTGCGCAAGCGCTTAAGAAGAGAATTATACTTATTATGAGGCAGATATTTTTTACGGCACGAGGCATGTGTGTAATATTACATTTTGAAAACATAAATTTCTATGAATAATCAAAAAAAGCATTTATTTACGTCAACAATTAAGGTTCAGTCTGAAAATGTAGGGACTAGAATTGACCAGTATCTTGCACAATCTATCGAGGAGCTATCAAGGAATCGAATACAGCAGTGGATTAAGCTAGGCCAAATTCTTGTTAATGATAGTGCTATAGACTCAGACTACAGTGTTCAGGAAAATGACATGATCACTATTAATGCTGAAGTAAATCATCCAAGCAATGAGATTAAGCCAATGCCTATGTCTCTAAAGATTATTTTTGAGGATGATGATTTATTAGCAATTAATAAGCCTGTAGGGTTAGTCGTTCATCCTGGTGCGGGTAATTTAGACAATACACTTCAAAATGCACTCTTAGCTTACGATTCAACTCTTGAGCAAATTCCAAGAGCCGGTATTGTTCATCGCCTAGACAAGGATACCTCTGGAATTTTAATCATTGCCAAGACTTTAATTTCACATCAACATTTGATCCTGCAAATGAAAAATAGACACATTCAAAAGAAATATCTTGCTGTTGTACAAGGGGTACCAATTGCTGGTGAGCAAGTTAATTTACCGATTGGTAGGCATCATAAAGATAGAAAAAAAATGCAAGTTAGAGATGATGGGAAGGAGGCAATTACCGAATTTACTGTTAAAAAGAAATTTAATAACTATGCGCTATTAGATGTAAAAATCATTACAGGGAGAACGCATCAGATAAGAGTTCATTTGGCTCAGTTAGGCTTTCCTTTATTGGGAGATAAAATTTATGGAGGAAGACTTAGACTTCCTAAAAATGCTGATGCTAAATTTATTGAGGTTCTCACAGACTTGAGATCACAAATGTTACATGCGCATCAAATAATTTTTTCTCATCCACGACTTGAAGAGGAAATGCAATTGCAAGCTGATGTCCCTAAAGAGATGATTCACTTATTGAGTGCTTTAAATGAATACAATACTTGAGGAAATCGGTTACGAAGATTGGAATAGGCCAAGTAATATCAAAGCATTCATATCAAAAAAAAGAAGTCATCTTCAGCAAATTGAACTTGATTTTTCGAGAGGTCCAGAGGGCCTTCCTAATTGCTCAGTTAGTACCAATGAACTATATAAGGTTCTTCCTCTGATGGATGATTCTGCATTTATCAGGCAAGTACATGGTATCGATATTATTCAGTCGCCGTCAAAAGACTTTTTTCCAGAGGCAGATGGAGCTTTTTCTTTACAAAAAGATAATCCCTGCGTAGTACTTACGGCAGATTGTCTTCCGCTCATGTTTTGTGATCAGAATGGAAAGTTAGCTGGCATATTACATTGCGGATGGAGGGGGCTTGTAAACGGAATCATCAATTCACTGCATAAGCATGTTGAGATATCTTTTAAAAATTTATCCTTTTGGCTAGGACCAACACTTTGTATAAATTGTTTTGAGGTCAAAAAGGATTTTATTGATCATTTAAATTTAATCAATGAAGATTATCTTAACTTTGTACATGCAAGTAATGATAAGTATTTTTTTGATATTCGAAGTCTTTGTGTCGAACTATTAGGTATGCAAAAAGCTTCCAAGGTAGCGGTCTCGAAAGAATGTACATTTTGTTTGGAAGATAAGTATCATTCATACCGACGCAATAAGACTAGGGCCAGACATGCTTCAATTATTTGGATAAGTTAATACTTGAAATTTTCATAATTACCCTAAAATTATAAATATGAAAATTGACAAGTTTACAAATAAATTTAAGCAGGGATTAGCTGATGCTCAAGAGATAGCGCTAAGCAATGATCAGCAATTTATTGAGCCTTTACATTTACTAATGGCTTTTATAGAGGACAACGAAGGTAGCGTAAGAAGTCTGCTCTTAAGTTGTGGGTTAGACATTTTTCAACTTAAAAAAGAATTAACAAATAGAATTGACGCGCTGCCAAGAGTGGAGGGCAGTAGTGGAGAACTTCACTTTAGTAATAAGCTAAATAGCCTTCTTAATGTGTCTCAGATAATTTCGCAAAAAATTGGCGATCAATATATTTCTACAGAATCATTCCTGCTTGCAGCATCTAGAGAGGCGGGTGAGTTAAAGACCATATTAAATAAATTTGGTGTAGATGAAAAAATAGTTGAACAGTCAATTCAAAAAATTAGAATGAATAAGACAGTCAGTGATGCATCTGATGAAGACCTTAGACAAGCTTTAAAAAAATATTGTGTTGATCTTACCAAACTTGCTGAGGAAGGAAAATTAGACCCTGTTATTGGCCGAGACGATGAAATAAGAAGAACCATTCAGGTCCTTCAAAGAAGAACTAAAAATAATCCTGTCCTCATTGGTGAGCCGGGCGTTGGTAAAACAGCAATCATCGAAGGGCTGGCATTAAGAATTATTAACAGAGAAGTTCCTGAATCACTCCGATCAAAAAAAATACTTTCATTAGATTTAGGTCAATTAATTGCGGGAGCTAAATTTAGGGGTGACTTTGAGGAAAGGCTGAAAGCGGTCCTCAGCGAGCTAAAATCTATGCAGGGAGAAGTCATTCTTTTTATTGATGAACTTCATACAATGGTGGGCGCAGGAAAAGCCGAGGGTGCGATGGACGCTGGGAATATGCTTAAACCAGCACTTGCCAGAGGTGAACTGCATTGTGTTGGAGCTACTACAATAGACGAGTATCGAAAAAATCTTGAAAAGGATGCAGCACTCGAACGGCGGTTTCAAAAGATAATGGTGCGAGAACCAAATATAGAAGATACAGTGGCAATACTCAGAGGCTTAAAAGAAAGGTATGAATTGCATCATGGCATTGAGATTACAGATCAAGCCATTATCAGTGCGGCTAATTTATCCAGTCGATATATCGCAGACAGACAACTTCCAGATAAAGCCATTGATCTGATCGATGAGGCTGCTTCAAGAATTAGAATTGAGATAGACTCAAAGCCTGAAAAGCTGGACATCTTAGAAAGAAAAATCATTCAATTAAAAATTGAAAAAGAGGCTCTTTCTAAAGAATCAGACAAAGCATCTAAGGATAGGCTTTCAAAGCTAGATCTCTCAATTAATAATCTTGAAAAAGAATTTGCCGACTTGTCTGAGCTTTGGAAAGCGGAGAAATCTAAAATGATGGGAGCGACGCATATTCGTGAAGCGCTTGAAAAGGCCCGACTAGATTTTGATAGGGCTAAAAGGCAAGGCGATCTCTCGTTAATGTCTGAGCTTCAGTACGGCAAGATTCCTCTTCTTGAGAAGGAATTAGAGGCAGCGGCATCCCAAGAAAATATTACCTATCAGCTACTGAGAAGCAAGGTAACTGAAGACGAAATTGCTGAAATAGTATCTAAATGGACCGGTATCCCTGTAACTAAAATGTTGCAATCTGAAAAACAAAAACTCCTATCCCTTGAAGAGATATTAGCGAAAAGAGTAGTTGGTCAGGACCTTGCGGTAAAAACAGTATCTTCTTGTATTAGAAGAGCAAGGGCGGGAATCTCAGATGAGGCAAGGCCCCACGGCTCATTTCTTTTTTTAGGACCAACAGGCGTTGGCAAAACAGAACTATCAAAAGCGCTTGCAGAATTCCTTTTTGACACAGAACATTCAATGATTCGAATAGATATGTCTGAGTATATGGAGAAACATAGCGTTGCGAGATTAATTGGAGCTCCACCTGGATACGTCGGCTATGATGAAGGGGGCCTGCTCACAGAGTCCGTCAGGAGAAAGCCCTTCTCAGTAATACTATTGGATGAAATTGAAAAAGCTCATCAGGATATTTTTAATGTTCTTCTTCAAGTTCTCGATGATGGAAGGCTCACAGACGGACAAGGAAGAACGGTTGACTTTAAAAATACAATTATCATCATGACATCAAATCTAGGAAGCCATGAGATCTTAGATAAAGCACAAAATCATAAATTTGAGGAAATTGAAAATACAATTCAAGAGATTTTGAAAAATAATTTTAAACCTGAATTCTTGAATAGATTGGATGATATTGTTATTTTTAATTCCTTACCTGAGGAGATGATTAAAAAAATAACAGCCATACAGATATCTAAATTAAAAGCAAAGTTAGATAAAATTGGAATTAAATTATCGGTTGATGATCTTGCAATCAAGCAAATATCTAAGATAGGTTTTGATCCAATTTTTGGAGCAAGACCGATCAAGCGTGTGATTGAACATGAAATTGAAAATTTAGTTGCAGATCAGCTATTAGCTGATGATAATGGTGACAAAAATATAGCTATCACATTTAAAGATGAAAAATTTATCTGTAATTAGAAGAATCCATGCCTATTTTTGAATATCGATGCTCGCAATGTGGGAACCATGTTGAGGTGCTACAAAAGTTAAGCGAAGACCCCTTGCGTTACTGCGATGCGTGTCAAACCGATAGTTTAAAAAAGATGATTTCAGCTCCAAGCTTTAGACTTAAGGGCTCAGGATGGTATGAGACCGATTTTAAGTCTGATAAGGAAAAAAAGAAAAATTTAACGGATATAAAATCCAAAGAGACTAAGACGGATACAAGCGAAATATCAGCCAGTCCCACTCCCAAAGCTGAAAAAAAAGAAAGTACCTCGGATACAAAAAATTAATTAAGCTTTTGCCTTTAAAATTAATTTCATTGATACAATAGAGCCCTAATCACTGAACATGAAATCATGAGAACTCATTATTGCGGACAAGTCACTAAAAGCTCCCTTGATAGCGAGGTAACGGTTTGTGGTTGGGTGCATCGTAGAAGAGATCATGGAGGTGTCATCTTTATTGATCTGAGAGATCACACAGGTTTAATTCAAATTGTTGCAAATCCAGAGACGGAAAAGCTCTTTAAAATTGCCGAGAGCTGCAGAAATGAATTTGTTCTAAAAGTTTGTGGATCAATTAGAGGAAGACCAGAGGGGACCATTAACAAAGATCTACCAACGGGCACTATTGAGCTTGTCGCTTCAGATTTAACGGTATTAAGTCGATCACTCCCTCCTCCTGTTGATCAGGATGACCAGGCATATTCAAGTGAGGATACACGCTTGAAATATAGGTACCTGGATTTAAGACGGGAGAAAATGCAAAAGAACCTTAGAAAGAGACATAAGATTGTCAAATTTATTAGAGATTTTCTTGATAATCAGGGATTTACTGATATTGAAACACCAATTCTTTCAAAAACTACTCCGGAAGGTGCTCGAGACTATCTAGTTCCAAGCAGAACACAGCCAGGTAACTTTTTTGCTTTACCGCAATCTCCTCAGCTTATGAAGCAGCTTTTAATGATTTCAGGCTTTGATCGGTATTATCAGATTGTGAAATGTTTTAGAGATGAGGATCTAAGAGCAGATAGACAGCCTGAGTTTACACAGGTTGATATTGAAACCGCCTTTATGGATCAGGAAGCAATTACAACTTTGATGGAGCGCCTTATTAAAGAGCTGTTTCAGTCTGTAATCAACATTAAATTGCCAGACCCTTTCCCTGTAATTAGCTATCAGGATGCTATAGATCAATACGGTACTGATGCGCCTAATACAAGATTCGATATGCGACTGATTGACATCAAGGATCTCTTTCTAGAGAGTGCATTTAAGGTTTTTTCAGATCCAGCAAAGAATAGCGATAGTAGAATTGTGCTAATGAACCTTAAGCAAGGCTCAAAACTTAGTAGAAAAGAAATTGATGACTATACTTCATTTGTTGCAAAGTTTGGTGCCAGAGGGCTTGCCTACATAAAAGTAAATGATATCAATGATCTTAATGAGGGTTTGCAGTCTCCAATTCTTAAATTCCTCAATGACACCGAGATATCTGCAATTCTTGGCCGCGCGTCTGCTGAGACAGGAGATTTAATCTTTTTTGGTGCCGGCACTAAAAAGGTGGTGAATGATAGTATGAGCCAGTTGAGGCTTAAGATTGCAAGGGATCTTAATCTCTATGAGAAAGATTGGGCGCCATTGTGGGTGGTAGATTTCCCAATGTTTGAAAAAGATGCGGATGGCAATCTCACATCCTCACATCACCCATTCACAAGACCTAATATTGAGAATATTGAGGACCTTAAGAAGGATCCAACTAAAGTTTTATCTCATGCTTATGATATGGTTCTTAATGGAACGGAGATTGGCGGTGGTTCGCTTCGAATATATGATAAAGAAACTCAAAAAGCAGTCCTTGAAGCACTTGGGATTGATTCAAAAGAGGCAGATGAAAAGTTTGGCTTCTTGTTGCAGGCTATGGATTATGGATGTCCACCGCATGGTGGCATAGCATTTGGCCTTGATCGATTAGTGATGATTATGCTTGGACTGGAATCGATTCGAGAAACTATTGCGTTTCCTAAGACCCAAACGGCCTCAGATATATTAACTGGCGCGCCTAGCAATGCCAGTCAAGAGCAGCTCAATGAGCTACATTTGAAATTAAAAACGATACCCAGTGAGTAACGAGAGATCCTATAAAAGGCCTGAATCTGTTCTCATCATCATCTTAAATCATAAGCGCGAAGTACTTCTTCTTAAGAGAAATGATCCAATCAATTATTGGCAATCTGTGACTGGAAGTTTGAAGTGGGATGAAACTCCAGAGGGCGCAGCATTAAGAGAATTAATGGAAGAGACATCAATCAGTCAAGGGCAATGGATTAAGACTGATATCATCAATGAGTATCCGATTGACCCAAGATGGAGAAATAAATTCCATCAAGATACAAAAATAAATAAAGAGCATGTTTTTTATTATGTTACCAATCAAGAAAACATATCTATCAATCCAAAGGAACATTGTGAATGGTCCTGGTTTGATCACGAGATAGCGGTCCAACTGATCTCTTCGAAAACAAATCAATCGGCTATCATTAATAGTAAAGTCTATATTGATGAAAGTAATTCATCTTGAGTTAGGAAGATCGTATTACGGAGGTGCAATTCAATCGATTGCCCTCTTAGAATCTCAATATAAAGCTGGAATCGATGCAGCGATGATTGTTCCTGATGATAGCTACATCGCTAAAAATTTCCCTCATTTACCTATTGTTAAGTTTAAATATCGAGGAGAATTCGATTTTCTCGCTCAAAGCAAAATAATCCAATATATTAATGATCTTAATCCAGATATTGTTCATGGTCACTCGAGAAGAGGTATTACCCGTATCCTTAATCGCTTGAATCAAAGAATTTCTAAAATGATCACTCGAAGAGTGCATCGGAGTGAGCCGAAGTTTTACCTAAATTATCAATTTAAAAAATTAAATGCAATTGCATGCATTTCCCAAGCAATTATCGAAGACCTAAAAAATAATGTGGGTATTAAAGCTGAAAAACTTTATTACATTCCCAGCATGATAGACGTAGAAAAATTATCATCATCTTCAGGCCAATCAATTCAAAAAGGCAAGATCATCAAAGGCGTCATGCCTGCACAATTGATTGTCAGAAAAAATCATTCCGCTGCTTTTAGGCTCATAAGGGGGTTATTGGACAGAGGGTTGCATGTGGAGTTGCATTGCTATGGTGATGGAGAAAATCACGACAATCTTTTAAAAGAAATAAAAAAGATGGGGCTCGATAAACAAGTATTCTTAAAAAACTATGAAAAGGACCTTGCTCAAAAATTGTTAAATTATGATTTTTTTCTTCATTTAGCATGCGAGGAAGGCCTGGGTCTCTCAATTATTGAGGCCATGGCAAGTCGTCTCCCCGTTATATCGGCAGGAATGGGTGGCGCATCAGAACTCTTAATGCATGGAGCGAATGGCTTGCAAGTATCGATTCAAATAAAAGAAAATGATATTGAAAAGATTCATCATTACTTAAATAATAAAGAAGATAGAGAGGCAAAGGTTGAATCGGCTTATCGACATGTTATCAAAAACTACAACTCTCAGAATTACTTAAATGCCTATTTAGATCTGTATAAGTTAATTGCATGAATGACATAGATAAAATAGCTAATTATTTGATTTCATGTAATCAATTTATTGCCGTTGCAGAATCTTGCACTGGGGGTTTATTAGCTAGCACGCTTATCTCAAAATCTGGTGCCTCTGGCTGGTTCAAAGGTGGAATCGTCTGTTATTCAAACGAAATCAAACAAAGAGTCCTAAAAGTAAGCGGTGAGATATTGGATCAGTGCGGAGCAGTTAGTCATGAAGTATCCAAAGCACTGGTCTTAGGTGTTGTACATTTAATGCGGGCAGACGCAGGTATTGCTATAACCGGCATTGCTGGCCCTGATGGCGGGTCTCAAGAAAAACCAGTCGGCCTTGCATATATATCTACTTATTTTAAAGGCGAAATAATCACTAATGAATATAGATTTTTAGGAACTCGAACAGAAATACGCCAAAAAGCCGTAGATGAGAGCGTAATCCAGTTTCAAAACCAAATAATCCATTGAACTTTTGCATTAGATGCTGTCTATCATTTGGCATCTATGAAATAATTTATTGATAAGTTAAGAATTAGGAAAAGCTATGGATGATAATAAGAAAAAAGCCCTAGATGCGGCGTTATCGCAGATAGAAAGACAGTATGGAAAAGGTTCAGTCATGAAGCTGGGTGATCCCTCTGTTATGAGGGATATTGAGGCAGTTTCTACTGGGTCTCTTGGACTTGATATTGCCTTGGGGATTGGAGGCCTCCCGAAAGGCCGAGTCATTGAAATCTATGGTCCAGAATCCTCTGGGAAAACGACTTTAACACTTCAAGTGGTCTCTGAAATACAAAAGTCGGGAGGAACAGCTGCATTTGTTGATGCAGAGCATGCACTTGATCCTGTTTATGCTGAGAAAATCGGAGTCAATTTATCAGATCTGCTAGTTTCTCAACCTGATACAGGCGAGCAGGCGCTGGAAATCACCGATATGCTTGTAAAATCTGGTGCAGTAGACCTTGTGGTTGTTGACTCGGTAGCAGCACTTACCCCAAAAGCAGAAATTGATGGCGAAATGGGAGATTCTCATATGGGTCTTCAGGCTCGATTAATGTCACAAGCGCTGAGAAAGCTTACGGGAAATATTAAAAAATCTAATACTATGGTTATTTTTATTAACCAGATAAGGATGAAGATTGGTGTCATGTTTGGAAGCCCCGAAACCACAACAGGAGGAAATGCTTTAAAATTTTATGCCTCCGTAAGGCTTGATATTCGTCGAATCGGTGCCATTAAAAAAGGTGATGAGATTTTAGGTAATGAGACAAGGGTCAAGGTTGTAAAAAACAAGGTGGCACCACCCTTTAAGCAAGCTGAATTTGAGATTTTATATGGGCATGGTATTTCAAGAGAGGGGGAGCTCATTGATTTGGGAGTGCAACATAACCTAATTGAAAAATCGGGATCTTGGTACAGTTACAACGGTGATAGGATCGGCCAAGGCAAAGAAAATGTGAGAGATTTCCTAAAAGATAACAGCGAAATCGCAAATGCTATAGAAACTGCCATACGTACTCTAGTTTTTGACAAAGTTGACGAAAAAGAATCCGGTTGATGTCATCAGAAGAGGTTGATTGTAGAAAAAAAGCTATGGATTATCTTGCAAGACGAGAGCATGGATTTTTGGAGCTCGTCACGAAGTTAAAAGAAAAAGGTTTTTCTGGACTGCTTAGTCATGAGACAGTCTTAAAGCTAAAGAAAGAAGATCTACAGTCTGATGAACGATACGCTGAGATGATTGTTAATGTTAGATCTTCAAGAGGTTACGGCCCATTAAAAATTGCTTACGAATTAAAGATAAAAGGCATTGATACCCAAACTATTGATGAAGAAATTAGTAAAAGAAAATCTTCATGGCAACAGATCGGCCTTACGGTACTTAATAAAAAACTTAAAAATACAAAACTTGAAGATAAAGAGCAATTTCTAAAGGCTTTTAAATTTTTACAGCAACGTGGTTTTGCTCACCAGGATGCAAAAGAAATTATTAAAATGGTTTAATGACTAAAAATAACTCTACAAGTATTAGAAAATCCTTTTTGGATTATTTTGTCAAAAATAATCACACCGAGGTGTCTAGCAGCTCCTTGGTGCCAGGCAATGATCCTACCTTGCTTTTTACGAATGCTGGTATGGTGCAGTTTAAGGATACTTTTCTAGGTAATGAAAAAAGAACCTATAGAAGGGCTACTTCATCGCAGAAGTGCTTAAGAGCTGGGGGAAAGCATAACGATCTAGACAATGTAGGCTACACATCAAGGCACCATACTTTTTTTGAAATGTTGGGGAACTTTAGTTTTGGAGACTATTTTAAAGAACAGGCTATTGGGTATGCCTGGGAGTATGTGACCAAAGAGCTTCAGCTCCCTTTAGAACGTCTATGGGTTACCACTCATCAAACCGATCATGAATCAAAATCTATTTGGCTCAATAGAATTGGTATAGACCCTAAACGACTGGTAGTACTTGATGATAAAGATAATTTTTGGGCCATGGGCGATACAGGTCCATGCGGACCATGCTCAGAAATATTTTATGATTATGGTGAGGCGATCAAAGGAGGACCGCCCGGATCAAAAGATGCAGACGGCGACCGGTTTGTGGAGATTTGGAACATTGTATTCATGCAATTTGAACGAGATTCACAGGGTCAGCTAAGTAATTTACCTGCTCCCTCTGTGGATACAGGAATGGGTCTCGAACGAATATCTGCGATTATGAGCGGAGTTACTTCTAATTATGATACTGATCTTTTTGTACCACTTATTGAAGAGGCAAAAAAAATTACTCGCCAGAAGGAATTTTCAAGCTCACTCAATGTTATTGCTGATCACCTAAGAGCAATATCATTTTTAATTGCTGATGGGGTATTGCCTGGAAGCGATGGTAGGGGTTATGTATTAAGAAGAATCTTAAGAAGAGCCGCTCGTCATGGATATTTGTTAGGGATGAAGGATCCCTTTCTCTTTAAATTAGTAGATGCACTAATAAATAATATGGGAGAAGCCTATAAGGTTTTGAATGAAAGAAGCGATTATATAAAATTGGCAATTAAGGAAGAGGAGGAGAGATTTGGCCAGACACTGAGCCATGGGATGAAAATATTTAATGCCCAAGTAGATTTGCTAAATAAGCAAAACGGCAAAACTCTAGACGGGGAAACAGTCTTTCAACTCTACGATACATATGGTTTTCCTGAGGACTTGACTAAAGATTTAGCCAGAAGCTTTAATTTAAATATTGATGAAGAAGGATTCAAAAAATCAATGGCTGAACAAAAGAAACGAGCCAGAGAATCTATGAAATTTAATATGGCAGAGAAAGATAATTTATCCTCTGAACAAAGTTCAATTTTTTTTGGATACGAGAAGAAACAACACAACTCCGAGATTAAAGAGATTTTCTTGGATAGCAAGTTAGTGCAATCAATCAAAGAAGATGACGAGGCTGTTATTGTGCTAAGTGAAACTCCATTTTATGCAGAAAGCGGGGGACAAGTTGGAGATATCGGCATCATAGAATGTGGAAATGGTACTTTTGAAGTTTTGGACACACAGAAAAAGAATGAGGCAATTTTTCATATCGGAAAAGTAAAAAAAGGGCAAATTAAGGTATTTGATGACGCCACACTGATAATTGACAAGCGGCGTAGAGCAGCAATCGCCGGTAGTCATTCTGCCACTCATCTGCTTCATGCCGGTCTCAGGAAAATACTAGGTGATCATGTTCAGCAAAGGGGATCTTTAGTCGAGGCGGGCAGGCTTAGATTTGATTTTTCGCATAATAAACCTGTAACACCAGACCAAATTGAGAGTATCAACCAGTATGTAAATGATGAAATTGCTAATGCAGTTTCTACAAAGATAAGCGAAATGCCTTATAAAAAAGCTATAAATTCAGGCGCTTTGGCTTTTTTTGATGAGAAATATGAAGATCAAGTGAGGGTGCTTGAGATTGGCAATGAGTCAAAAGAATTATGTGGCGGTACGCATGTGATAAATACAAGTGAAATTGGTTTATTTGAAATCTATGATGAATCAAGTATTGCATCAGGCGTTAGAAGGATTGAAGCATATACTGGACAGTTAGCGCTTGAACACCTGAAGCTTTCAAAAATTACTTTGAAAGAAATTTCAAATAAATTAGGTACAGGTATTAATGCACTATTACCGAAAATTGATCAGCTTGTTCAATCGGATAAGGCACATATTCAATTAATAAAAAAAGAAGAACAGGTTCGCTTAAAAAAACTAGCAGAAACAATAAATAAAAATAAAAAGAAACTATCAAAAGGCTCATATGCATTGGTTGAGGTTGAGAATCTTTCTTTAAATGGCTTAAGAGATCTTTGTGACTACATTCATGATTTGGATGTTGATACAGCAATTATTGCTGTATCAAAGGATAAGGATCAATTGACTCTTGTTTGCTCTGTTCATAAATCCTTAGCAAAACAAGTTGATGCAAGAGATTTAGTTACAAAAGCAAATGAACTTTTAAATGGAAGAGGCGGAGGCAAGCCAACGTTTGCACAATCTGGTTCTAGAGAATTTAGTAAGTTAACAGAATCGCTGAAAATATTAGAAGCGAATCTAATTCAGAGGTTAAGTTGAAATGCTTGTTATTTCAAGAAAGCAAGGCGAAAAAATAACAATTGGAAAAGATATAGAGGTCGTTATTATTTCTGTTAAAGGTAAGCAAGCTAAGATTGGCATCCAAGCTCCTAAAACCTATGAAGTTTTAAGAGTCAGTTCCGAAGAAAAGTCATAGTATAATCTTCACTTAAATCCACTTGGAGAGATGGCTGAGTGGTCGAAAGCGCTCCCCTGCTAAGGGAGTAAGGGCATATACGTCCTTCGAGGGTTCGAATCCCTCTCTCTCCGCCATATTTTTCCTTTATAGTAAAAAGTTATATATAATTTGACCTACTAATATTTAGTTATTAAAAATTTATATGACGTTAAAGCAACTTCGATATTTTATTCAAACGGTTGACTGTGGCCTAAATATAACCGCAGCTTCAGAATTACTCTTCACGAGTCAGCCAGGAATAAGTAAGCAATTGAAACTTTTAGAATCAGAACTTGGGATAAAGTTATTTTTAAAAAAGGGTAAAAGCTTGACCTCCTTGACTGATGCTGGACAAGAAGTATACGAGCGAGCAAAGAGGGTCTTAAATGATATTTATGAAATTGAAAATTTTGCTTTGGAATCAAAAGGCGAACAGAGGGGAGTTTTATCAATTGGCACAACTCACACTCAGGCAAGATATGTCCTTCCCGATATAATTAGACAGTTTTCAGATAAATTCCCATTGATTGATCTTGAGCTTCACCAAGGAACCTCTGAGCAAATTGATGAGTTAGTCAGAGAAAAAAGAGTCAATTGTGTTATTGCGAGTGGACTTAATGCATTTAACAATGAACTTCTTCAAATTCCTATCTATAGGTGGAGTCGAGTAGCTATTGTCCCCAAAAGCCACCCCCTAGCTAAGGACAAAAGAAACATTAACCTAGAAATTTTATCAAAGCATTCATTAGTCACTTATATTTTTAGCGTTCAGGGACAATCATCCTTTTTGCAAGCTTTTGAGAGCCAGGGATTAACCCCAAGGATTGCCTTTACTGCCAGAGATGCCGACATAATAAAGACTTATGTTAGAAAGGGCATGGGCGTTGGCATTGTTGCCTCAATGGCTATAGAGCCAAATGATTTAAATGATCTTTATGTGTTAGATATTAGAAAACTATTTCCAGAGCTCACAACCTGGATTGGTGTTCCTCAGTCAATAATTACAAGAGCATACCTTATAGATTTCATTAGTTTATTATCTACGCACTTAAAAAAAGATGAAATTGCTAAAATATTCGATTTAGACTATCGAGACGAATATTTAAATATGATTAAAGACCTTCCGATACCGGAGAGATATCTTTTTAATGAATAGAATTTAAAAGTTCTCTAGCAGTCTTCTCTCCAGACTCAATAGCGCCCTCAATTCCCCTCGAGCTAATAGAAGTATGCTCTCCTGAAAAGAAGATATTACTTTTCTCTGACTGTAAAAGCTTATGCCACATTAAGAACTGGTTTGGCTTGAAATACGTCCACCCTCCTAAAAAATCTTTTTCATGGGACCAGGCATTAAGATGAGTTAATTCAATTGCATTTTTTATGCTTGGTCTTATCTCCTGTAGATTATTTATGATAACTGAGCAAGCATCTTTTTGAGAGAGCTTGATAAGATCTAATGCCTTTTTTCCCATAACCCATGCAGTAAAACCAATGATCTCCTCGGGATCAACTTTATTTCTAACTGGATAGCACATCCCAAGGTATTCATTAGAGAATATAGCGGGAGAGAATCCGTCTTGCTCCCAGAAATTCTTTTTATGCTTAAAATGAATTTGGAACATGGGTTGGGATTGCAATTCTGAGGCAAACTGAATCCTTTGTTCTTTTGAATAATCATCAAATGTTATATTTTTAAGTGTAGATGGGGCACAAGTAAGGACAAGTCTTTCTGCACTAAACTCATTTCCATTTTCACAGGATACTGAAAAAAGACCTTTTTCTTTAACGATCTTATTGACTCGATTTTTGAATAATATATTTAAATTAAAATGATTGATATACCGATTGGCTAGCTCATTCATACCTTCAAGCAAGGTGAAACCTATAACTTTAGACTCTGATTTTTGTCTTTTAGAAAAACTCGCTCGATGCATTAATTGCAGCGAGGAAATTGAATCGGCATCAGTCCCATAACTTAAATTCATGCCATAAATATATTTTATTTGTTGGCTATCAAAGCCTAGACTTTGAAGCCAATCTCTCATCGATTGATCATTAGTTCCTTCAGTAAGACATGCTTCAGGTGAATTATAAGGGTTATATTTTTCTAAAATTATGCGATGTAGATTCCAGGGCAAGATAGATTTTAGATCTTTATCCAAGGTATTTTCCTTATGATTCTCCCAGTCATCTTGATGAATTAATTGTTTATTTATGACTAGATCTTGTTTTTTAAAAAAGCTAATCAATGGAGTGACATCGATAGTAGTTAAATTGAGTTCTTTGGCTAAATTTTGAAAGCGATGATAATGATGTCCGATATAAGTACCTCCAAATTCAAAAGAATTATCTTTATTTTCAATAGATCTTAGTCGACCGCCTGGGACATCAGATGCCTCAAGTGTTAACGTACTTATATTTGCATCTTTTAGATATTTTGTTGTGGTGAGACCGCTTAAACCTGCACCAATGATAATCACATCAAATACTTCAGGCATTTTTAGCTAGCTTCACCACATAGTGAAGGCTTTGGATTTCCTGGCCTACCTGAGAGGCAGCAGTTTATTGGACATTGATTGTGATTAGGGCCTCTTTCGCCTAGAAACTTTTTTTCTTCTCTTTTTTGCATTCTTTCGTCAATAAGATCTACCACCATATCAATAAAGTTTTCGTTAATACCAAGTGTTGGCGCCCTGTAAAGGTTTACATCATTCTGCAAAGCAATATTTTTTGCATCAATATCAAGATCAAGTACAACTTCCATATGATCACATACAAATCCGATAGGCATTACAATGCAATCTTTTGTAGGTGCTTGGCCCATAGCTACTATTTCATCTTCAATCGTTGGCTCTAACCATTTATTTCCATAAGATGCGTTGTTACTCTGGTAGCATAGCTTCCAATTTTTTAACTCAAGTTCATTTGCGACCAATTGACAGCTATCAAGGAGTTGATTTTTGTATTCTGTTTTTTCTGCCATTGAGATTGGCAAACTATGTGCGGTAAAAAATACTTGGGTTTCTTTGCTCAGATTGTTATTTTTGATTGTTTCATTAATGCAACTTGCTATTCCCTTAATAAAGCCAGGATGATTATACCCATTTCTGATTTTATCGAACTCTATCGAATGCTCAATGGTTGCGCTTGATTCATAGAGATCCTCGCGGTATTTTCTGCATCCGCTATAAGAACTAAAAATACTTGTAACAAATACAAGTGTTTTTTTTCTTCCATCCTCTTTCATTTTTTGCATCGTATCACTGAGCATTGGATGCCAATTTCGATTACCCCAGTATATGGGGAGCATGATTCTTTTTAATTTGAGGGCTTTTGATAAGGTATCGATGAATAGCCTAGTATTGGCATTGATAGGTGATACTCCATCAAATAGATCATAACGCTCTTGAATTTCTTCATAGGTTTCATCTTTGACGGGAATACCTTTAAGTACATTTCTTAGAAATGGCAAGACATCTTCTTTACCCTCGGGCCCACCAAAAGAGAGAATCAAGAGAGAATCATACTCATGCATTATGAGATATTCTCCCAAATTTTTAAGCCAATAAAAAAGGGACCTAAACTTTCTAGGTAGTGAGCTGTTTGCTCCGTTTGTCGCATCTCTTGAACGACTGCAGATAAGGGATGGAGATCAGGCCCAAGCAGCCCAATTACAAAATCATTATCTTGTTTATCAAGACCATGACAGGCTAGACGGATATCCACGGCAAGACCAGCATAGCCATAGCGCTTAGCAAGATTGCCATGCTCACCAAGGATCTTTTTTTGCTTGTCAGCTGGAAGTACATAAAACTTTTTTTCACGTCTTAGTGGGTACCATACACACCATTTAAAATTTGGATCCTTTATTTTATTTTTGGGTTTATTTATAAGAACTTCCTCGAGATCATTTTCATATCCAATCGAGTAAGTCCTACCAAGCATATCAAATTCATGCTTATGCTGAAGATCAGAGAATGGTGGCAAAGATAAGACTTCTTGATTGATCTTGATAAATTCGGCAGGGTCTTCGCTAAGAATAAGAAGACCGATACCATTTGGATCATTAATGTCTCTATAAATAACACCATTAATTTCACTACATTTTTTAATAATTTCTTTTTCGTCAATTCGCCCTGAGAAGGCATTAAATTTCATAAATAATCTTCGGTCAAGAGAGATCAATTGGCCTTGATTGAGACCTTTTTCACTTAGATCAACTTGTCCTGTAGTTTCTGAAATTTTCATGTCTTATCTCTCATTTTTAATTACTTCAATTAGTGCATGAACACTCTCGATGGGAGTGTTAGGTAAAATACCATGACCTAAATTCATGATATGCCCCTTAGGATCGATACTGTTAAGTAAATTTATAGCATACTTTTTTGTAATTTCTGGTCCTGCAAGCAGAATAGCTGGGTCTAAGTTGCCCTGAACAGCTATATGATCTTTTAATTTTGATTGCAGTTTTGATAAATCAACTCTCCAATCGACACCGATTCCACTGATTGGAAGTTCGCAGTAATACTCAACCAAATGATTTGCATTTTGTAGAAATAGAATTACTGGGATATTAGATGCCTTAAGAGCGCTAACAATATGAAGTAAATGGGGTTGTATCCATGTTTGCCAATCCTTGATAGAAAGCAAACCAGCCCAAGAGTCAAAAATTTGAATAACCTCTGCTCCAGAATCAATTTGTTCTTTAAAGTACTGGATACTTAGATCGCTGAGTTTAGTTAAAAGGCTCTGAAGAGACTCAGGGTGTTCAGACGCAAAGCGCCTTATTGCGGGAAAGTCTTTTTGTCCTTTTCCTTGGATAAGGTAGGCAGCTAAGGTCCAGGGTGCACCACCAAAACCAATAAGTGTTTGGTGGGACTTTAATTCAGATTTAACTAATTTTAAAGATGCCTGCACCTCTGGGGCAACTTCATAAAATTTATCAGGTAGGGCATCAATTTGTCTTGGGTTATTGATTGGATTTTCAATGATAGGGCCAGGACTAAAATCAAAATTTATATTCATAGCCTTAAGTGGAGTAATGATATCTGCAAATATGATAGAGGCATCGAATTCAAATCTTTTGAGTGGCTGAAGAGTAACCTCTGCTGCAAGTTCGGGTGTTTCTGAGACCTCTCTAAAGCTATACTTTTCCCTTACCTTCCTGTATTCAGGTAGGTATCTACCCGCTTGTCGCATAATCCAAATAGGTCTATGATCATTTTCTTTGAGGTTAAGGGCATTTAAAAGTCTTTTATTATTCATAGTTCAGGATCATTATTCTCTAATGGATTTTTAGTAAATTTATAACCAACGCCTCTTATAGTATGAAGATGAGTAGGTTGCTCTGGATTACGTTCGATTCTTTTTCTTAAGCGAACGATAAAGTTATCTATTGTTCGAGTAGAGGGATAAGATTCATAACCCCAAATTTTCTCTAGGATATCTTCGCGAGATACCGTTGCCCCCTCATTTTCAATAAGAAGTTTTAGGATCATGGCTTCCTTCTGGGTCAGGTTATATATTTTTTTATCCCAAGATTCAATTTGGTAACTTGAAAAATCAATATAAATGTCTTCAAATGCAAAACTATCGTTGGTTCTAGCATACCACTGGGTTCTTTGAATTAGTTTTCTGGTTCTAAGTAATAATTCTTTTAAGTGAAATGGCTTACCAAGGTAATCGTCACCCCCAGCTTCAAGTCCCAATATTCTATCTTCAGGGTCATTATTGACCGTCAAAAATAAAATTGGAGTAAGTACATTTATTTCTCTGACTTTCTTGCAAAGATCAATCCCATTTATTTCTGGCATCATGACATCTAATATGATGAGATCAAAAGGCTCAGAAGAGATCAAGTCAAAACCAATTTGTCCATTCGATGCGATCTTGACTTCATATCCCTCTGAGGCTAAAGCATCTTTAATACTTTCGCCCAAGACCTTTTCATCATCTACTACCAAGATATTAGACATTAGAAATATCCCTTATTGAAACTTTAAAGGTAGATCCTTGATTCATACCCTCACTACTAACTTCTATGGAGATATTTGTTAGTTTTGCTAATTTTCTGCAAATATAGAGACCAAGTCCGCTACCTGAAGTTGTACGTAATTTTTCATCTCCCACTCGGTAAAACTTATCAAAGATATTTTCTTTTTCTTCCTTTTGGATACCAATACCAGAATCTATCACTTCTACTGCAATTCCGTCATCAGTCCTATTTGCGACTACTCTGATAAGCTTTTGATTGCTCTGTTCGCAGGCTTTTACAGCATTTTCAATAATATTTCTCAAGATAATGGACACAATTAAAGGATCATTATTAATTGTCTTATCAGTATTAATCATTGTTTGAATTTCAATTCCACATTCTTCAGCTCTAAGAAAAAGACCATTTAAAACTTTTTCAATAAGGCCATTTATAGCAAATTGAGAGACTTGAACTTGGAATTTCTTTTCATCAAGCTTATTAGCATCAAGTAGATTCTCGATCAAATGAAGTAATCTATCACCCTCGGAGAGGATACGATTTACCATTCTGATTGATCTCTCATCCTGATTATTTATTCCAATCGTCTCGGCGGCAAGACGCATACTGGTGAGTGGGGTTTTTAATTCATGACTTATAGAGGCAATAAAGTTTTGCTGCCTTCGATTCAAAGCTCGATCCTTACTGATGGTTTTGAATATGATTAAAATACATAGCGATATAACCACAATAAAGAAACTTCCTTCCCAAAAATAACGGTTTATTCTTGAGCTTCTCTCGGCCTCGATATTAGCGAGCGCATCTGCACTAATCATAATCTCACCGTTGATCTCGGTTAGGTAAGGGAAGTCTCGAATATTTAAAGGGTCCGAGGAATTTTGACTCTCAAGAAGTTCTGCTTCAATTTCGTATTGTCTTAGTAAGCTACTATTGATGTTCTCTGTGTACTGTATCTGGTCATAAATCCACCAAATTACTTGACCAAAAGTAAGCACCAGAAGAACTACAAAAGTAATTTCCAGTCTAAAGGTATTTCTCTGGCTTAACTTATACATTCCATTGAGTGATATAAAGATTGAATAAAGTGATCTACATGTTCTTTATTGTGTGATGTGGATAGAAATCCAACTTCATACATACTGGGAGCGATATATATTTTATTTTTTAGTAAGCCATTAAATATCGAAGCGTATTTTTTCTCTGATTTAGCATTAATATCCTCTGATCTAATCGGTGGTATATTTGTATCAAGTGCAAACCAAAAAATGGAACCTTGTCGGACAAAACTAACATTAAATTTTTCATTAAAGCCCAGGAGTTTAACTTTTTTCTCTAGATAAGAACCCAAGTTTTCAAGATATTCCCAACTATTTTCATCCTGAAGGAGTTTTAGACTTGCAAAGCCAGCAGCCATTGCTAATGGATTTCCAGATAAAGTCCCTGCTTGGTAAACTCCTCCATTTGGTGCAATGTGATTCATTATCTCTCTATTAGCGCCAAATGCGCCGGCGGGCAGCCCTCCTCCAATTACTTTGCCAAATGTTACAAGATCAGGATTGATGTTAAATATCTCTGGGGACCCTCCCTGAGCGACCCTAAAGCCGCTGATAACTTCATCAAATATTAACAATGCATGATTTTCATCACATAATTCCCTAAGACCTGAGATAAATTCTTTTGTTTGAAGCAATAAGCCGTTATTAGCAGGAATTGGCTCAATGATTACAGCTGCAATTTGACCTTTAAAATCAATAAATGCTCTCTTAACTTGTTCAATACGATTTAGCGGAAGAGAGATAGTTTGCTTAGAAACTTCGTGTGGAATTCCCAGAGATGAAGGATTCCCTAGCGTAACCAAGCCAGAACCGGCAGAAACCAACAAGGGATCGACATGTCCATGATAACAACCATCAAACTTAATAATAAGATCTCGACCTGTGAAACCTCTAGCCAGTCTTATCGCGCTCATGACTGCTTCTGTCCCCGATGAGACAAAACGTACTTGATCTATGGATTTATATGAATCAACAATAAACCTTGCAAGGTTTAATTCATCCTCACAAGGTGTGCCAAAAGAAGTCCCATTATGAGCGGCTTCAATTATTTTTTGAATAATTTTTTGATTGGCATGACCATGTATAAGTGGGCCCCATGACATAACAAAGTCAAGGTATTGATTTCCATCCACATCATTAATAAAGGGACCCTGACCAGACCTCATGTAGATTGGATTGCCACCCACAGCTTTGAAGGCCCTTACCGGTGAGCTGACACCTGCAGGAATAACTTTACACGCTTGCTCATATAATTTTTTAGATTTTTCTATCTGCATTGCTATTCGATCCAATTATTTTTTGCAACTTCTAATGCATGATAAGTAATAATGTCAGTCGCGCCTGCTCTCTTCATGCAAAAAAGATTTTCTATAATAATTTCTTTCTCATTAATCCATCCCTTCATGCCCGCTGCCTTTACCATTGAATACTCACCAGAGACATTATAAGCCAACTTTCTAGTATCAAATTTTTTGCTTGCCCTAGCTAAGATATCCAAATAAGCTAAAGCAGGTTTAAAAATAATTCCATCAGCACCTTGATCGAGGTCTTCCTTGATCTCGCTCATGGCCTCATTAGAATTTCTGTAATCCATTTGATAGCTCTTTCTATCACCAAATTTCGGCGATGAATCTGCTGCCTCTCTAAAGGGCCCATAGTAAGAAGAGGCAAATTTTGCGGCATAACTAAATAATGGAATCTTTTGATTAATCTCTTCTTTTAAATAATCTGAGATAAATTGCACTCTGCTATCCATCATATCTGACGGGGAAATGATATCTGCTCCAGCATCTGCGTGACTTTTTGCAATTTTTGCAAGGATAGGAAGGGTCTCATCGTTAAGAATATTTTCTCCCTGAGTGACACCACAATGACCATGATTTGTGTATGAGCATATACACACATCGGTGATAATAGTAAGGTCATTCCCAAATTCTTTTTTTAAAGCGCGTACCGCTGCCTGTGTAATGCCTTTTTCGTGATAAGCATAGCTACCGTCATTAGTTTTATTTTTTTGATTTTCTGTACTTCCGAAGAGAAGTATGGAATCGATACCAAATTTTAACTGCTCTTGAACAGCTGGAATTAGAGAAGCAATTGAATGATTTAATATTCCAGGCATTGCAGAAATCTGTATAGAATGACTTGAGTCATTTACAAAGTAGGGCATGATAAGGTCTGAGCGCGATAATGAAGTTTCAGCTAAGCTATCCCTGATTTCCTGATTGATTCTATATTCTCTACCCATAGTTAATTATTATTTAATTGATTTATTAGACCTTCGAGACCTGTGTATTTTGGTATAGGCTGAGTTTTAATTTGATACTCATCTAAAGTTTTTTTTGTAGTTATTCCAATAGGGTAAACGTTGACTGAACAGTCGAAAATTACATTATTTTTTAGGCCCTTCGCTGCACTTGGGCTAGCAACAAAAATATGATTAACATCTAGTGAGCTTAATAAAATTGGATCATTAAGCATTATCGGTCTGGTTTCATAAATATTAATTCGTTTTACATTGGCGCCTGCATTTTGAAGCTCCTTTTCTAGAAAATCTGAGGCATTTATGGCCAAGAGTAATAAGATTTTTTTATTTTTAAGGTCTTCATTTTTAATAATAATTTGACTGAGTCCTCTTGCATTCATCTCTTGGCTAATCAAATAAGGATTACCAAAGTATTTTTTTATCTCCTTAGCGGTAGGAATACCTACGGCACAGAGCTTCGAAGCGATCTGTCCATTAAAAAATTTTCTTGAATACAAAACGCCTCTCGCAGAAGTCCAAATCACATATTGTGAAGCTTCGATTATTCTTCTTATCTCAGCTAACTCCTCTTTATTCATATCAAATTCATGAATACTAATACAGTCCAAAGTCTTTACTAAGGCGCCCAGAGAGCGCAATTTCTCTTGCCAATCTTTATTTCCTTCGTTATCTCTGGTGATAAGAATTTTTTTACCTCTGATGTTCATGATTTTAATTCTTGTAATATTTTTTCTTCAACTTGATTTATCTTATTGTATTGAAACGTTTTCTTAATAAATTTGTTATTTAATGCATGTGCAATATGCATCTCGAAAGAATTATTTTGATTGATCATTTTGACATAAACTCCAAGCGGAACATTGCAACCACCACTTAAGTGACCTAACATTATCCTTTCATGATCGATACAAGTCTGGGTTTCTTTATGGTTAATTCTATCGAGGGAATCAAGTATATCTTTGCTTGCTTTTAAGCATTCAATAGCTATGGCACCTTGACCAGGTGCAGATACAAATTGATTAGGATCAAGTCGATGCATATGAAATTTATTAAAATCGATATTCGGCTTATCAGACAGAGGAGACTTATCTAAGCGGTTCAAGCCTGCTTTAGCTAATATAATTACATCAATATTTTCTAATGCTTTTATTCTTGTGGGTACATTGCCTCTTAGACCTTCAACAATGATATGAGGATAAAAATGGCTAATCCATTTAGATCTTCGAATTGATGAAGTACCAATAGTTAATTTTTTACTTTTTAATACATTTTCATTTATCTCATGATAGCTAAGTAGTATATCTGCAGGATCTTCTCTTTTAAGGTAGGCGCCAATTTGTAATTTTTTATCTATCTGGATTGGAAGGTCTTTGGCTGAATGTACAGCAATATGAATATCTTGTTTTAATAATGACTGTTCTAGTTCTTTGACAAATATTCCCTGAGAACCTATTTCAGAAAAGTTCTTATTTAAATTCTTATCACCTTCTGTTGTGATGATGACTATTTTAGTTTCTATACCAAGATCATTTAGTTTTTTCTCAACTAAAAGTGCTTGAGTTCTTGCTAAATGCGAGGCTCTGGTTCCTATCTTAATCAAGATTGCCGCCTTTGGTTTCTAGTATTGCGAGCTTTAGTTCAGTTTGAAACTTTTCATCAAGACCCTCAATGAATGCCTCAACAGAACCGTCTGGACCATTATTCAGTAAGCCTTTTATGCCTAAGGTTGGAATGTGAGCAAATCTTCTTGCAAGGGCTGAACACCAAATATCAATTTCATTTATAGCATTTTGATCAAGTTTTAATGCATTTTTTTTAATTAATCTTTTAATGCCCTCTGAGGCGGTGTATTGATATCTTTTTTGTATTGCAGAATAAATTGAGTTGTATTTCTTATCATTAATCTTTTGATTTAAATTAATCAAATAGCTATCAATAATTTCTCTTGCATTTGCTACTTCTGCCTGACGTATTTGATGCGTGTATTTTGCCTTCTCAATCACATCATCTAAGGAGTAATATTTTATGTTATTTCTTTTGCATACAGCTGATGAGACGTCAGGAGTGCTTGCTAAATCGATATAAATTTTTGTTTGATTGATAAATATGGCTTTTAGTGATTTTTCATTGATAATTTTCTCTGTTGCACTTGTGGCAGATAAGATTACATCGAAATGATGATTGCCAGAATTTAGATCATTTAAGCTGATCATCTTAATAGGGTACTTATCTTTTAGATCTTGTATATTTTTGAGCGTTCTATTAATTAAAGTAGGCTTAAATTCTCTTTCTAGAAGTGACTTGAGTGCATTTATAATTACAGGGGATGTGCCAATCAGACCTATTTTAAAATCTTTGTCAGGTAGATTTGGTTTTATAAAAATATTTATTGCGATTTCAGATAAGGATTGCTTTCCCGAGTTAAGTAATGTGTTTCTCTTAATCTGTGCAGCAACTTTGAATGACTCCTCAAACAGGAAGTTAATTTCTGATGCAATCAAGTGATTTTTTTGAGCAAATTCTTTTGTTTTCTTTAGCTGATATAAAATTTCACTTTCTCCTAAAGAGGCAGAATCGAGACCAGAGGAAACCATAAAAAGATGCTCAAACGCTCCTTCTCCTCTCCACGATCTAAATTGAATGCTTTCAGATTTTGCTATTCGAAATTGACCTATGATTTCGCGCCAAATCTTTCTAATGTTTTTATGTATAGATAAATCTTCTGTATAGATAAAGAGCTCAATTCTGTTACAGGTTTTAAGATACGCACACTCTTCAACTTGATATTTTTTTTGTAATAACTGCAGGGCTTTAAGCGCCTGTTCTTCGTTTAATGAGATCTTTTCAATCTCCTCTTGAAGATGATCGCGCCAAGTTATACCAACAATTTGATAATTGTTTATCATAGAGCACTGAATATATAAGAATTTTAGTTTTTTACTGTCACAGAAGTGTCATAAATGCAGACTCAATTGATTTGAGTAAATTGAGTTGCGCGCGCGTTCTTGCAATATTTTGCTCCGAGAGTGTATTGTATTTGCTTTTATCCCAAAAAAAGTAATTCTCTGTCATTGCATCTGTTAAGAAACGCATTGCCAAACGAAGCGTTATTTTTTTTGTGTAAAATTGAATAACTGATTTACTGTTTATTTCTTTATAGATATCAAAATATACAATGCCTTCAAGCGTAGCTTTAAGTAATGTTTGATCCAGCTGACTCTCCGTATCAGATTCATGAACTGGATTACACCAAGACCGAATAGCATCTCCAACTTCGTCATAGGGATTTTGAAAAGCGATGGTATCAAAATCTATCCAAGCTTTAATGTCAGGTGATCCGTTTATAAATATAGCATTAGATATTTTGGGATCCCCATGGATCATTTGCCTATTATTAATTTCTAACTTTTGATCAAGGGCCGCATACTCTTTACTTATTTCTTCAGCATACTTTTGAATAGTTTTAATTTGCGAGTGATCTTGACTTAATTTTATAAGAGAAATTAAATCTTCATAGCACCTATCGGTCTCTTTGATTGTTCTTAAAGGAACTCCAACCTTTACATTACGAAGGCATTTTTGCATTTTAGCCAATCCCTTCCCAAGACTAAACGCATAATCAGCATCTGGGGTAATCTCAAAATTATCACCCGAGATATATTTCGTAACCCTCCAAATTTCATCATTTTCTTTATGGATCAGTTCTCCATTTTTAGTCCTTATTATTTCAACAGAGCCAATGTCGTCTTGCAAAAGTATCTTTGTGATTTTATGAATCGATTCGTGAATTTGTTCTGGAAAAATAGGATTTATCTTTTGAAAAATAAAATCACCCGACGCTGCAGATAATTTCCAGGTTTTATTGATCAATCCTGTATTGATTGTCTTTATTGAACAATGGCCAAGGTCATAACTCTCAAGCACAGACTCAGGTATCATGGTTGGATAATTTTTGAAATAAAGCCTTTATTATTAAGTAAAATTATAGGAAAAGTAAATCTTGATCCATCGGATCTTTCATAAATGCACTCTGCCCATAATCTGATATAAGGATAGTTTTTATCAGTAAAATAAATCTCTGTCCCATTCAGGTTAAAAATATCTGCCAGGCTCTCTACACTTAGAATTAATGGTACTTCATTGATTTCATTCCCATGACGGTCATAGCAATTGATCTGAAGATTAGACAAATCAAAGGCCTCAAAAGTAGGTATTGAATGATTAGAATGACTAGAGGTGCAATAATCGATGATTTGAGAAAAATTTAATCCTAGCGTTGGCTCATAACCATCCCAATTTTCAATTACAATGCCATTTTCCTCCTGGGTATAGGCTATAAAGTAATTTAATTTCTCAGCCGCAAGAGAGGTTGAGAATAGTAAAAGTAAATAGGTGATGCAATAACTAAGTTTTTTCATTATCAGGCAATGATATCATCCTACGTGCATTTACATTCTTTGCAAATAGGATCTGTATGCTTGCAGCTATGATATGGATGATTATTAATAAAAAGGCAGTCTTCGCAACAAAGGTATGAATCGATATTTCCGAGTTCATGCTCGCTAAATTCTCCTGCTCTAAATACCATAAATTTGTATCTATATTTAGGATGAAGTAGCAGGATAAATAGCTAAAAAATATACTTATCAAGATAAGGTATTGAAAAGGAGGAATAATATGACTCAACTTCTTTGCAATTGTAAATTTTGGATAGCCCTGCCTTAGCCTCCAATGGAACCTGAAAAGAAAAAAAGGCAATACTAAATATGCTACTCGAGCATGTACAAGTAAAATTTCATCATAGGATAGATTAGAGTTTCCGTTGGCTAATTCTCTACCTGAGAGGAGTATCATAAGTATTGCAATCGCTACAATCCAATGCAGGGCTATTGAGACTATACCAAATTGATTTTTTTGGTCTTTGAGTATATGTACCTACCTTATAAAACTCGAAACCAGAGATTTCTGAATCGTACAGTTCCTGCGCTCCATTGATAGGCAATGGGCCCAGCAAAGAAAGTATCGTCCTCCATATCAATCATCAGTTCATCATTGAGATAAACCTCAATGTGATCCCCCGCGATGCGTATCAGAAATTGATTCCATTGATTTGCAGCATTTTGAAATCCCATTGGCTCAGCAAAGTTTACAATGCCTCCGGTTCTGTATCTTTGATCGGGTCTTTGGTCAAAGATATTAACTTCATAGCAAGTGCCAGCTGCAATGTTATGTATATCTTGGCATCTGACAAAAATACCACTATTAGCATTTGGGCTAGTCCAAAATTCTGCATACAGCTCAATATCTCTAAATGCGGAATTGGTTACTAAAAATTTTGGCAATCCATCGACAGCTTCCACATAATTATCAATAATCTCCCACTCCGCGTCACCAATAAAAGTAAACTGATTGAGATTTTCCCCAGAAAAGAAGCTAGTCCATGATTCGTCGATATAAGAAGGTAATAAATTATTTGTTGGATCAGAATGATCTTCTGAGTCAATAATATTGGAGACACAGCCAAACATAGCAAATACAAATATTGATTTTAAATAAATTTTCATAATTTATTCCTCAGTACTTTCCATATATGCTTGTTCAGAAACTTCCTGCCAGGATCTGGCCTCGCTTTGAAATGCTCGGTAAGAATTCCATACTTTTTCGACCCTTTCATCCTCAGTTGCAAGCTCATTAATGACCTCATTAGTGATACTTTTTAGCCTCGCCATGACCTCCTGTGGGAAAGGTCGAACATCTATACCTTCTTGATTCATAAGGGTTGATAATGCATTCGCATTTCTGGCATTAAATTCGGACATCATATCTAAATTTGCAGCTTGGCAAGCAATCATTACAATTGATCGCAAATCAGGAGGCAGGCTTAACCATGCATCTAGATTAATCATGCACTCCAAGGTAGTTCCAGGTTCATGCCATCCAGGGTAGTAGTAGTATTGTGCGGCATCATGAAGCCCAGCTGCTAGATCATTATAAGGCCCGACCCACTCGGTAGCATCGATACTTCCAGTTTGAAGCGCGGTATAAATTTCAGATTGTGGAAGATTGATTGGCGTTCCTCCGGCTCTTCTTAAGACTTCTCCACCAATTCCAGGAATTCGCATTTTAAGGCCCCTGAGGTCATCTATTGAATTGATCTCTTTGTTAAACCAACCGCCCATTTGCACCCCAGTATTACCTGCGGGGAATCCTATAAGATTAAATTCAGAATAGAGCTCATGCCATAAATCAAGCCCATCCCCATAATACATCCAAGCATTCATCTCATGAGCTGTCATACCAAAGGGGATCGTAGCAAAAAATTGCGTAGCCTCAGTTTTGCCTCGCCAATAATAGGCTGCCCCATGGCCCATTTCAACTGCGCCTTGTGCCACAGTATCAAAAACTTCAAAAGCCGGAACGAGTTCACCTGCACCATAGACTGATATGTTGAGTCTCCCTTGACTCAACTCCCTTATGTATCTTACAAGCGTATTAACACCTGTTCCCAGCCCAGGGAAGTTAGGCAACCATGTCGTGACCATCCTCCAGTTAAACTGCTCAGTAGATGGTTGAGTGGTTGTATTATTTTGATTATTTCCACAGGCGGTAAGTGCTGTGGCCGCTGCCAAACCCGATAAAATTTCTCTTCTTTTCATAGTATCACCTTAATGTATCTAGAGTAGACTCAAGTATTGGCATAATCAAGCTTTCAGAGGAGACTAATTGATTGATTTTTAAAGCTTCCAGTTCTCCGTGTGAGGGAACAAGCGGGAGTGCATTCTGCCTTGCGATCTCTTTTAATTCCGGATCATTTAGTGCTAAAAATATTTTTTCACGCAAATAATTAACTGTTTCATTGCTTAAGCCTGGGGGCCCAAAAAAACCCCTATGAGTATCAAGCATTTCAACAATGGCGGTCATTGCTTCTATTGAATCATCTCTAGCATAGGATAGAACTGATGGGACATTTGGAAAATCTTCATAGGGCTCACTTCCAATATTTAGCAGAGGGATCTGATCTCCGTTATTTATTGAGGCAAGCGAGGCTCGCCAAGACGTAATTTGTCCATCACCATCGCCTCTAATTATAGCCATAGCAGTATCAGGATTTCCGTTATATCCCATGATTGGCTTGAGCTTTATGTCCAATGCATCTGCAAGAACAATCATCGTAAAAAAATCCTCATCAGTGCCCTGTGATGGATATATAAATTCTCTATCCATAGCTAAAAGACTGTTTGCATCTCGAATATTTGATTGTTTTCCTGTAGTAAGCACCCTTGGCTCCGTAGAGACTCTCCCAAGAAAGCTAAACGCTTCAATATCAAACTGTACTGCAGGACTATTTGAAAATTGCGCTAACACCAAGGAAGGGATTGAGGTAAAGCCGATAGTAGCTCCATCAGGCTCAGCGAACCATACAAAATTTGTTCCCCTTATGTTGCCACCTCCAGTCATGATGCGAATATTAACTTCCATTTCTAAATATTTTTCTAAATATGGCTCAATCATACGTGCATATCTTGCCATCAAGCCACCTGCAGCATTGGGCACAATAATCGTTAATGCATTGCTATTTATTGGGTTATCTTGTGCCAATAAGCTCGAAGATATAAAAATTGCACTGAGAAAGAGTTTGCGCATTATTAAAATAATAATTGAAAATTAGAGTCGGGCGTTAGTTGTAAGAATTGATAAAAAATATAATAAATGAATAAAGCTACACTTAAAGAAATTGCTAAAGATCTGTATATGTTTAAGTTTTGCTTTCTTAGCATATAAAACATACAAAAGATTCCTGAACCAATGGATGGGCCGATAAATGCTATAATTAAAATAAAAAATAATATGAGCAAGATCGCTTTAATTTCCCTGTATAAAGTTTCTGTCTGAGCCTCAGATTCTTCTTTAAAGAACATAGCCAGAACACATAGGGCCAAAGAAAAAAGAGAAATAGGGAGAGGTAGAAGCCTAGCATTTGGACCAAAGGATAGCGATCCAATGAAATAGCCCGCAGAGAGAAAAATTAAAAATAGGATAAAAACATTTTCACCGTTTAATTTAAACATTTACTTCCTTACTTCTATTATTTTTTCTTTTTAGTGAGAGCGCTGTTGTGATAAATAAAAGTACCAACAAAATAATGGAGACGGGTTGAGTAAAAATAAAAAAATCTCCGTATAGCCCAAGGGAAATATGTAAATTTCTCTCTATCATTTCAGCTAGCACCATGCCAATGACAAAGTTTGCTCTGGAAAATTTATATTTATCCATGTAATAGCCAAAAATCCCAAACAAAAACGCTAATACCATATCAGCAAAATACCCTCGAGTTACGTAAGCACCAAAAAGACATACGGATAATACGATGGGGATCATAATATTAGGGTTTAATCTGGGAAGTTTTGATAGTTTAGGAGAAATTGCTAGCCCAATAATTGCAGTAAATATATTGGCAAAAACGATTATCCAAACCATTGCAAATACTAAATCTAAATCTGTTGTAAGCATTTGCGGGCCTGGCACAATACCCATACTAAGAAATGCCACCAGGAGTATAGCCATACTTTCTCCACCAGGGATGCCAAAGGCAAGGGTTGGTAATAATCCACCACCTTCATTAGCGCCTAAAGTAGCATCCGGAGCGATTACTCCTTCAACTGCGCCCTTACCAAATTTTTCAGGATTTTTTGAGGTTTGGACAGCTTGTGCATAGGCAGCTATACCTCCCACACTGGCGCCAATTCCAGGAAGGACTCCAATCCATAGTCCGAGCAAACTTGAACGAATGACAAGCCACCAATGCTTAAAAGCATCCTTACAGCCTGATAGAAGGGTACTGGTTTCTCGGCCCTCAACTCTCTCGACAAAAGAAGTCTGTTTTACATAAAGCTTTATCATTTCCGAGATTGCAAATAGACCGATCATAGCTACTGGAAAATAAATACCATCCAACAGATAAATCGAGTCCATCCAGAATCTCGGGGTTCCGGTGATCGGGTCCATGCCCACAAATGCCGCCATCATTCCAAGGCAGGTTGCTACTCCTCCTTTGAGCATTGAGCCATCACTAAAAGTTGCAATAATGCTAAGACCCCAAAGTGCAAGAATAAGGTATTCACTTGGTCCGATACTAAGCATGACAGGACGAACTAGCGGGATACTTAATGCTAAAAAGATTGCACCAATAATCCCTCCCAATAAGGCTGCCATGGCAGAGGCTCCTAGAGCTCTACTTGCTTCTCCGTTTCTTGTCATTGGGTGTCCATCAAAAACTAATGCAAGGCTTTTAGCTGCCCCAGGAACATTAAAAAGTATGCTTGTGACGGAGCCTCCCCATATTGTTGCTATATGAGCGCCTAAAAGTAACGCAAGAGTTGGAATCACACCAAAGCCCATAGTAAAGGGAAGTAAGAGCGCAATTGCTACAATGCCACCAAGTCCTGGCATTAAACCGACGCAAAGACCGTAGATAACCCCTATGAAAAGCATGAGCATCACATCATAGGTTAAAAGAAGAGTAAGAGAGCTTATGGCAGCATCAAAAATGTCCATAGAACTATTCTACGTCTTTACCTAATAGGCTCCTAACGTCTGTTTTACAATTTATCATTTCTTCAGGGAAGATAATTTTTATTGCATCAACTGGACAGATAGATTGACATAACCCACAGTACCAACACTCATCTGGATATTTAACCTCAGGTAGGGTAGTCCTATCATCTTCTTTTTTATAGATCAGATCACCAGGACAAATCCAATCGCATAGATTGCACTTTACGCAGACTTCAGGATCAATCTTTATAGGATTATGAACTTCTTTTTCTTCGCTCATAATTAGCTCCCTCTGTTAAATGTAGAGGCTAGGGAGTCGCTAGCATCGCTAAAATTGATTTTCATTCGATCCTTTTCTTTTGAGACTAAAACAAATTTTTTCCAATCCTTTTCATTTGTCTCGGGAAAATCACTTCTGAAGTGAGAGGAGCCAGTACGTGACTCAGTTCGCGCCATCGCAGCATTTGCCATTACCTCGGCAGATAATCTTATGCTTTTCGTTTCATTAACTCTCATTAGACCATGAAGATCGTCAGCCTTCATCTCAAGCTCGTTAGCTGCGAGTGCAGATAGCGTTTGCATAGCGAGTTCAAGCGATTTTGAGGATCTTCTGACTCCAATATAGTCGCTCACTACCTCTCTTGTTTTGTCTTCAAACGCTCTCCAGTTCATGCCAGATGCAACCAAGTGATGCTCATTTTCATTTTTTATCCTATTGATTTCTTCTGAGTCAAAATCAGGTAATTTTGCCCCATTCAATTTTTTTACATGAGCGCTCACTCCCTCGCCAGAAATATGTCCAAGGACAGCTGCACCTGCAATTCCCCCTGAGACGGAAGCGCAGTCGCCCGCAGCAAAAAGGTTTTCTTTTGAAGAATGACCTTGGGTATCTACAGCAAGACCACTTCCTCTAAAGTAGACTCCGCTTCTGCGAATACTTAATTCGGAAATCGAAACCTCGACAGGCTCGTCTCTGAACTTAAGAGCCTTTTGCTCATAGAAAGCTGGCATAGTGTATCTATCAATTTGCAGTGTCGCTTCCATGTGGTCAAGGACATCGCTTGGAAGATGCCTGCAGTCAGCATAAATTGGACCGTTTCCCAGCAGGTACTCATTAATCACAGCATCTGCAATGACCGCTCTTCTAGCATTCTCACCTTTCTCATCATACTTAAACATAAAGCGCTCACCTTGCTTATTGACAAAGTGGGCTCCCTCACTGACTAGAGCATTTAATCCTTGGGCTGAAAATCCTTTAGGAGTTAAGGTGGTTTCCACAAATTCCATATTTGTCAAAATTGCTCCCGCATTAAATGCCATCCTGTGAGCATCACCGGTATTAAAAGGACAGTGCCAGCTGTCAAAGGGCATGCCCGAAGCATTTTTAGATAAGCGATTAACTTCACCTGCTGCCATGACTATTGACTTTGCCTTAATGGCATACCATTCACCGCTTCTAAAGTTAAACGCAACGGCACCATAAACTTTATTATCTTTTTCTAAGAGATTTATTCCCATCGTTCTTGTTAGAACTTTTCCTTTGAGCTTTCTAACTTGTTGTCCTATATGTTTTTTAAATTCTGTGCCATCAAAATTAATATGATAGGTGCCAGGCAACCCAAATGATTTGAGACGGTAATAGTCATTGAACCTCGGATCTTTAAAATTAACACCAAAGGATTCAATTTTTTTTAGTACCCTTGGCATTTGATGAATTAATTTACTTGTAACTTCGAGATCAACAATTCCATCTGTTAATTCGGGTACATGCTTAATAAGGAATTCAGGGGTATCCCATTCGGGGCCTGAGTCCATAATGGTTAGATAGTGATCCACTCCACAACCTACGCTTCCGCAATGGTCTAAAACTTTACCCTTTTCGAGTATTGTTACCTGTAGTCCTTCTTCTAGTGCTGGAATCGCAGCCATGCATCCTGCTACTCCACCACCAATGACCAATACATCCGTCTCTAGTTCAGTCCAGCTCATAATATCCTTTAGGTTTTTTGTTGCTCTTTAAAAAGTGAAATGATTTCCTTTTGAGCTTGCAGTGTTTCTGCTCTGATCATTCTTTCTGCTTCAGCATAGTTACCTGCTTGAATCATGTTAAATGAAGCCTGTAGATTTTCGACACTGATTTTTGATCTTGTACTAGAGCGTTTTGGGTGCTTAATACCTAGACTTCGCATCATTGAAAGCTGGCTTTCGAGTGAGCGGATAAGAAGAATAAGATCTGAATTACCTGACTCATCTACAATGTATTGATAAAAATCATTCTTGGCTTTGATTAGCTTTTCAGCATCAAAGTTTTTATGGGCAAATTTAATTTTTTCTAATTTTTTTTCTAATTTATTAAGAGTATTCTCGGAGAGATTTTGAGTAAATTGTCTGGTTGCTAAGCCAAGCAGAGCCATCCTAATCTGGTAGAGATTAAAAATATCTTTTTCCTCAAAATTCCTAACAATTGGACCTTTATTAGGTATTACTTTGACTATTCCTTCGGCACTAAGATGACTTATCGCCTCACGCAGAATAGTTCTTGATACCCCTAGGTCTTCAGTTAAACGCTTCTCAATTAATTTTTCACCAGGCTTGAAATAGCCCGAGATAATTGCATCACGAATACTGTTAATGACGACTTCTTTTAATGAAGAAACGCGAGGAATAGGATTTAAAACTTTAATTTCGCCCATGTTATAAATTGTATTACAATATTACGATCTTAACACTAGAAAACCATGTAAATAAAGGAGTTATCGTGTCATCTGAAAAAATTAAAGTAGGAATTGTTGGTTTAGGTAGATGGGCCAAAGTTTTAACTGCTGCCGCATTAAAATCAGAAAAATTTGAAATATCTAAAGGATTTACTCGCTCAGAGGAGAAAAGACAAGCCTATACAGTCGAGTTTGGAATTCCAACTGTTGCTACCCTGGATGAGCTTTTATCAGACCCTGAAATCAAAGGAGTTATTTTGACTGTACCTAATGAGCAGCATTTACCGGTAGCCGAGGCAGTAGCTAAGGCAGGCAAGCATGTTTATACAAAAACCTATTGCAAATACACTGGAGTCAGGCTTATTAATTGAGCAACTCGTCGACAAATACGGTGTACAGATAATGGTAGGGCATAGCGCGAGATTGCTCAAGGGCGCTCGGATGATCAGGGAAGCAATCGATAATGGCGATCTTGGCAAAGTTGCATTTATTGAGGCTAACTTTTCCAACGAGAGAGCTCTCGAGCTAACTCCAGATACTTGGAGATGGTACAAGGATCGAGCTCCAGGAGGACCTTTATCACAACTTGCAATCCATCAGTTTGATACTATTCATTATATTGGCGGTGAAATTGAGGAGGTTTCTTCAATAGCATCAAAACTCTCACCTGTGGGAGCAGAAGTAGATGATCAATCGATGACTTTAGTACGTTTTAAGGATGGCAAACTTGCTTACATCGGTTCTTGTTGGACTTCTCCTGGAATCTTTTCGCTCAGGGTATTTGGTCAGAAGGGATTAATGCACTATGAGCTAGACTTTAGTAGTTGGGATACTCCCGATGACCTCCATAAAACATCGGCACTGTATATTCAGAGAGGTGTTGATGGCTATGGTAAAAGAGAGGACTTAGTCATGCCCCAGGCAAATATGTTCTTAGATGAACTCGATATGTTTGCAGATCTGTGTCAGACAGGCGAGCCTTGTGAACTTAGTGCAGGCAGTGCTAATGTTGCATTAGCAGTTGTATATGCTGCTCTTAAGTCAGTTGATAAAAATGGCACAATGGTTCCATTACGTGAAGTGTTTGAAGAAGCAAAAGCTAAAATTTAATTTAGGAAAAAAATGAGTAATTTACCTACAAGAAACTTTTTGGATTTAACCCAACCAGAGATTGCGGCTCAGCTAAAGAAAAACCCATTGGTAATTTTGCCTGCGGGAAGTACTGAGCAGCATGGCCCCCATCTACCAACCGGAACTGATATTTTTGCAGCTTATGTCATTTGTCATGCTATCGCACATAAGCTTGATGGTTTGGTTATTCCAGGTGGTCCACTTGGAGTCACTCCGATGCATATGCCGTTTGAGGGAACTATCAGTTTAAGTCCTGAAACTTATATGAAAGTTGTTGAGGAAACTTGCGTTTCGACTGCTTCTCATGGGGCTACTCATTTGTTGATAGTGAACTGGCACGAAGGTAATATTCCATCGCTTTCTATCGCTGCAGATAAATTGCATCGTGATCATGGAATGAGTGTTTTGACAGTTCAAGCTTGTTATGTGGCTCAAGAGCTTTATGGCCATGACTGCGGAGGCCTAACTCATGGAGGAGAAATTGAGACACTAGCAATTCTTGAGTATAAGAAAGAATTAGTTCATCTGGATAGGGTTGATTATAGTTCAGATCATGAACCAGGCGCAAAAATGGATAAGTTGCGAAGATCTAAGTCCTACCAGCCGGTCCTTACTGACATTAGGACAATTTGTCCAACTGGATGGTATGGTAATCCTGAAAATGCTACAGCTGAAAAGGGTAAAAAAATGGTTGAAGATATAGCTGATTCTATTGCAGATGAGGCATTGGAGATCTTTAAGCTACTTCAAGCTGCCCAAGGAGGAACTGCAGAAATTATTTCTCTTAAGAAGGTTGGGTGACTATGGATGCAATAATAAAGGCGCTAAAAGACACCAAACTTCTTGATTTGCCTGGAAGAGATTCAAGACAGATTTTATCAAGTAATGATGGCGCATCCCTGACAGTCAGACATGTAACCATACCGACAAGCGGTGAGAAGCGTGAATTTCATTTTCATGCTGACTCAAATGAATATATTCATGTTTTAAGTGGTATTGGTGCCTTTACTACAGAGAAGGGATCAAAACCCGTATCAGCTGGAGATACTATCTTCGTTCCAAAAGGTTTAAAGCATTTTACTGCAAATGAAAGTGAAAAGGACTTGGTATTGCTTTGTATCTTTGAAACTGCAGATTTAGTTGCTCATGGTTAGTAACAAAATAATCTGCTTAAGACCCGAGGAAGATTTTACAAATGTAGGTGTTAATGTTCCTGACTCTTTGAGAGTGCTTTACTTAAGTCCTGATGATCCAATTTTGAATATCGAAATTAAGGATGCTTCGGCTCTGGTCATACCCGCGGTAGGCAAGCCAATTGATTCAAAGCTTTTTATTTCTTCAAGCTGTAAATTTATACAGGTTACCGGTGCGGGAGTTGATAGGTTAAATAGGCCTGAGTTAGAGAAGCAGGGCATCACGGTTGCAAATGTTCAAGGTGGATCTAATCACTCGATTGCACAGTACTGTGTAGGTGCTGCTATTTCATTGTTAAGAGGCATGCCCTATTGCAATGAAGAGCTAAGCAATGGAAATTATGATCAGGCAAGAAAGCTAATCTTAGGAGAGCGAAGAAAAGAGATAACCGGTTTGAATCTCGGTATAGTTGGTTTTGGAAATATAGGTAAGTCAGTGGCAAGAGCATTTAGCTTCTTCGGAGCGAATATTTATTTTCATGATCCAATGGTTCGAAGCGATTATATTGAAGAAGATTTTTCAGCAAAAGCTAAATCTCTGGATGAGTTATTACCTCTAGTTGATATTTTAAGTATTCATG
The DNA here is from genome assembly GCA_030834065.1 of Gammaproteobacteria bacterium. Taxonomy (GTDB): domain Bacteria; phylum Pseudomonadota; class Gammaproteobacteria; order Steroidobacterales; family Rariloculaceae; genus JAURFX01. The sequence goes on along the minus strand of JAURFX010000003.1, from coordinate 213 downwards.
TGCCTTTAATTGACGAAACAAGAAATTTATTTAGTAGAGATAAGTTAGGCGTCATGAAAGACGATGCCGTTATTATCAATGCTTCCCGCGGTGGGGTGCTAGATGAAAAAGAAATTTTAGAGATGATGGCACAAGGCAAATTCCAAGGTTTAGCTATTGATGTTTATGAAAAAGAACCTCCAGAGAACGATAACCCTTTTTTAAACCTTAGTA
>JAURFX010000067.1 GCA_030834065.1 Gammaproteobacteria bacterium | reverse complement strand
CTAATCATTGATCTGGCTTATCTCAAACAAATTAAATAACCGCATGCAATCAGATGCATCTTTTAAGGTATTTTCCTCTCTGAGGACTCTAGCCATACCTGTACCTTGAAATCTTGGATCATCGCACTCACCATCCAAGGCAAAGGGACTGGAATCATCGCCAAACTCTGGAGCCACCAATAAAGATGTTTGACCTTCATAATAAAGCGTACTGCAATCCGTAGCATCTCTATAAATATCTGAGAGTAATAATGCAGATGCCATGCCATCACCTTTAAAACGCGGATCATCGCACTCACCATCTAAGGCGAAGGGACTGGAATCATCACCAAAATTTAAATAACCATTTGAACTATTATTAATCATTCTATTATTAAATAACCGCATGCAATCAGATGCATCTTTTAAGGTATTTTCCTCTCTGAGGACTCTAGCCATACCTGTACCTTGAAATCTCGGATCATCGCACTCACCATCCAAGGCAAAGGGACTGGAATCATCGCCAAACTCTGGAGCGACCAATAAAGATGTTTGACCTTCATAATAAAGCGTACTGCAATCCGTGGCATCTCTATAAATATCTGAGAGTAATAATGTAGATGCCATGCCATCACCTTTAAAACGCGGATCATCGCACTCACCATCTAAGGCGAAGGGACTGGAATCATCACCAAAAAAAATTTGCGCCGCGAGTGGCTGTATAAAAAAAGATAAGAAAAATAGTCGCAAAAGCACCTTATCATTATCATTGATTTGTATCTTCTAATTCAACTCAATACGACTAAATAAAGGATGATGAATACGGTAAAATATTCTTATGAAGCGATGTTTAATCCTAATACTTATTTTTATAAGTAGAACCCTTTATGGTCATGGAGGAGTATATTTAGAAGAGGATATTTGCTTCATTCAAATGGGCTTCCTTACTGCTCACTTTACTATCTATCAGCCAGAGAATCGAGGCAATGAGGAGTTTTGTGAATCTGTGCCAGAAGCAACAGATTCAATTTTTGTTTTAGATTACACTCATGATGCATTAAGTAACTTTCCCATCGAATTTCAAATAATTAAAGACGACATGGGCCTTGGTATTTTTGCCCGAATTGAAGATGTAGAGTCCCTTTCAAATATTGAGGAGCTTACGGTTTTTCATGAATATATTGAGCCAAACGGATCACAATCTTTGGTTATAGAGCATAACTTTATCAATGAAGGTTGGTACATTGGGCTTATCAGGGTGACAAATCCTGAGACTAATATTGTGTATGCCACAGTATTTCCCTTTGAGGTGGGTAGCGACAATTCTCTTTTGTTTTTGTTTATACTATTGGTCCTAATCCTACAGTTTTTTTATTTTAAGTCTCAAAAAAGTGCGCACAAACATTAATTTGATTTTTAAAAGACATAGATACCTCGTCTTTTCATTGTCATGCCTCATAACACTCCTATGCATTCCTAGAACATGGTTCCCAGATTCCTGGCAACCCCCACTCTATAGTCTCTTTGGGCCACCCTCGCCCTTTCAGATCAGCTTCAATGAAACAGATATTATTAATTTTGATATTGATATTGCATGCCCTGAGGATTTAACTAATTTTAATAATGCAATAATCATTGAGGATGTAGAAATAGAGAGAAGTCAAACTTGTATTTCAGATAACCCCTACTCTATTGCTGCTTTTGTAAAAGGGACGAATAATGTCTCAATGGAGACATTAAGATTAAGCGGCCTTACAAGCGATGCCGTGACAAAAGAGAATGATATGGATGGCGATGGGGATCCAGATGTCATACATATAAAGCTCGAGGTTGTTGAATTAAATGGCTACTCAACAGTAGATCGAGAGCCCTCATTAGAGTATGAAATTGCTCCGGGCATTCATCCTGGCTTTTGGGTGTTTGCTCCTAAAATGGTTGGGCATCCAAGTGAAAACTTTGAGTCTAACATAGCAAGACAAGGTCTCAGATTACCTTCGCCACCGATACGCATTGAACAAGGTGATAAAGTTTATCTGACGCTGGAAAATGGACACTCTATGCCTCATACCATTCATTTGCATGGCATCGATCATGCATACATAAATTCTGAAGGTGAAGGGAATGATGGAGTTCCTACAATTTCAGAAATGCCGGTCATGCCAGGGGAATCAAAAACCTATGAAATCAACTCCAGAATTTCTGGATTTGGGCTTTATCATTGTCATGTCCAACCTCAGGCGCATATTATGATGGGACTGCAGGGACTCTTTATCGTAGAGGAAAATAGACCTAATAATTGGCTACAAACATTAAATATCGGAGCGGGTCAAGTTAGAGCGAGATCAACTGAAAGTATTGAAAAGTATGACCAGGAAATTGACCTTCACTATCTAGATCTTGACTCAAATCTTAATAACATCATTCAAGCATATAACGACCCAAGATTAATTGCTGAATCAATGAACAGAGAATTTAATATGACTCAAGTCATGCCAAATTTTTTTACTTTAAATGGGCTATCCTTTCCTTATACGTTTAGGGATTCATTGATCAATGTCCATGAGGACGAATTAATAAAGCTTAGAGTCGCCAATGGCGGGGTTTATCCGGTAGCATTTCATATCCATGGGCACAGACCCAAACTCACACATTTAGATGGAATTCCTCTAGCAACCGATCAACAAATAATGAGAGATGTATTCTCCATTGATACGGCACAAAGAATCGAATTAGATTTAAGCACTCAAAATGATGGCTTGAATTCAAGTGGACCAGGTGTATGGCTTTATCATGATCATAAGAATCAAGGCGTAACCAATAACGGTATCGGACCTGGGGGTCATATTTCAGCCATTACTTATAATACCTTTAGTTCTGAGAGGGGCTGGCCAAAGCTTAATGGAATGGACTGGGGGAAATTCTTTACCGAAGAATATTACAGTAAAGATATGCCTATCTGGGCAGAGTATGCTCCCGCGCTAGCTTCAGTGCCTAATACAAATTTCAATTTAATTTTTAGGCTTTTACTCTTAGGCTTTTTTAGCGTTCTCACTTTCTATCAATTGATTTTAATTTTTACATCCAAAGATGAATAATCTATCTTTTCAATATTCAAAAAATCTCGTCATTCTTTGCATTCTGTTATTTTCCAATTTACCCATATATCCTCAGGCAAATAATGAAAATGTTGATCACAGCGGACACGCTAACGATCATGAGGCCATGTCAAATTTAATAAATACCATGGCTATGCCCATAACTGATCATATGGTGGGTACGAGTATGCATGAAAGTGATAGCCATGGGATGCTTATGAATCCAAACGTAATGGCTATGAATACCAATTCTGATATTCTTCCTGATGGATGCGAAATAATCACAGAGGAGATTGATATTTCAATTTCTGCTGGAACAAATAATGCATCCTATAATGGCAATATTTTTGGATTTAGCGATCCAGAAATTAAAGCTCCTCCCTGCTCAAAATTAAATATAACGTTCACTAATGAAGATGAAGTTAGACATCAATTTATGATCCACGGACTGCCACGATACATTTATCCTTCGGGTATGTTTCATCTTGAGGCAAATGGGGGCTATGAGGTAACAGGCTCATTAATTCTTCCTAGTGGCAGTGAGACACTAATTATCCATTGTGACCTATCAAGGCATGCTGAGCTTGGCATGATCGCACAATTAGTGATCGGAGATGGTGGCCAAGACGTACCTGGTATTCCATATTTATCAGGTCAAATGTTTCCAGATTCCTACCTATCAAATTCTTATATTTATCCTGTCTTTGGTGGTTTGATTGCAATACTACTTTTAACCCTAGGAAGGTTACTGCGTCGCAAAAAATCTTACTAAATTTACTTTTTTGATATAATTAAATTATAAAAATAAAGGGTAAAAGTTATGAAAAAGTTATTTTGTCTTTTAGCTGGTATGGCGATATTTAGTGTTGTCTATGG
>JAURFX010000005.1 GCA_030834065.1 Gammaproteobacteria bacterium | reverse complement strand
GGCCTAGATGGAAGAGAATATTTCAATTTATATCGTAGGTGGCACAGGTTATGTATCAGGAGAACTTATAAGATTAACACTCGACCATCCTCATTTTTCTCTCAAGGGAGTAATGTCTAATAGTTTTGCAGGTGAAACCATTGCAGATCATTTCACTCATTTAAAGCATAAATTAACTAAAGACCAAAAGTTTTTAAATTTTAGTTCACTAAAACAGGCTATAGCAAATGAATCTAAAGTGACTATTTTGTCTGCAGCACCCCATGGAAGCACTGCCAATATCCTTGAAGAAATTATTTCATTAGCTAACAATCATGACATTGATCTCAAGATTGTTGATACCTCTGCAGATTTTAGATTTAGTAACTTAGCAACCTATGAAACGCTCTATGGGATCAAGCCTCTTGCTCATGAAATACACCAGAGTTTTACTTGTGGCATCCCAGAGATAACAAAAGATTTTACATCTCGGATCGCTCATCCTGGCTGCTTTTCTACTTCCATACTGTTAGCCATGGTTCCTCTGCTCTTGCTAAATGATCATGAAGATTATTTTCTTGTACATTCTGTAACTGGAAGCAGTGGCTCAGGGGCTGCACCAAAAAATAACACGCATCATCCATTTAGAAATGAAAATTTTTATGCTTACTCCGCTCTTAATCATAGACATCAATTTGAAATAGAAGATTTAGTAAAGCATTCATTTAATCGAGAAATTCAATTAGACTTTTTACCGCATTCGGGACCCTTTGTAAGAGGAATACATTCAAGCATCTCCTACCGACCAAAGAATAAAATAGATACTATGAGCATAAAAAAATTATTCTCAGATTTTTATAAGGACAGCTACTTTGTAAAAATACTTAATATTCCCCCAAAGATTAAAGATGTAGCCGGTACAAATTATGCTGAAATTTTTATTGAACAACAAAGAGGAACGATTATTGTTAATTGTGTGATCGATAACTTAATTAAAGGTGCCGCAGGTGGGTCCATTCAGTGGGCTAATAAATTAAACAAATTTAATGAGTCAACCGGTCTCTTGTCGGCTTCTACAGGTTGGTGAAAATGTTAAAGCAATTAAATGAGGTTTATCCCTTTTTAAATTTTATACCTAGCCATGCAAGCGGATCCTATATTTATTCCGAAGATGGTCGAAAAATTTTAGATATGTATGGAGGACATGCAGTCACTTCGCTAGGCTATGGCAATGAGCAGTTTAGTGATTTCTTATCAAAGCAGCTTAAAGATCTTATTTTTCAATCGAATGCTGTAAATCTTCCAATTCGGGAAGAAGCCTCTACAAAACTTATAAGCTTAGCTCCGGACAGCGTTGATAAAGTTTTTTTTGTTAATAGCGGCGCAGAAGCTAATGAAAATGCTCTAAAAATTGCACTTAAGATGAGTAGTGACCGAAAAAAAGTGGTCAGTCTTAAGCATGCGTTTCATGGCCGAACTGCCGCTGCCGCAGCAGTGACCTGGGGAAATGAGAAATGGTATGGCTTCCCCAATAAGCCCATGAATGTCGAATTTATAGAAAGAGACTCTGTGGAGGGCCTAAATAAGATTGATAATGATGTGGCTGCAGTTATTATTGAGCCGGTTCAAGGTATTGGAGGCGCCTATGCATTTGATCAAAGTTATATCAGCGCACTCGAGCAAAAGTGCAAAGATCATAAAGTATTGCTGATTGCCGATGAGGTGCAGTGTGGCATGGCTCGTTGTGGAGAGGTTTTTTGTAGCAACCTTTATAATATAAAGCCTGACATGATTACCCTTGCAAAAGGTTTGGGGGGCGGTATCCCTGTGGGGGCTGTTCTTGTATCAAAGGAAATTGCATCGGCCTTGGGCCCAGGAGATTTGGGCTCAACATTCGGAGGCGGACCACTTGCTTCAGCTGCCGTTAGTTTTGTAACCTCTAAAATTCAAGATAAGTCTTTTCTTGAAAATATTTCGCGAGTTTCAGCATTGCTAATGAAAGGATGTTTGGTTCCCCCTATTACACAAGTACAAGGAAAAGGTTTACTCATTGGCCTTGTTTCAGATTTCGCAGGCGAGATCAAAGCAAGATTGCTTGATAAAAATATTCTTGTAGGTAGCAGCTCTTTTAAAAACACTATAAGACTTCTTCCACCTCTAACACTTTCAGTTGAGGAAGTTGAGATATTTATCGAAACTCTAAAAGAGGTATGTCATGAAGTTTCTTAATGATATTGCTGATCTCGATCCTAAATTAATAGATCAGTTATTGATGCTCGCACAAAGATTACAAAAACACCCAGAGCCTGATGCATTAAAAGGGAAAATTTTAGCTCTGCTCTTTCTAAGTCCCTCGCTAAGAACGATGACCTCATTTCAGTCGGGTATGGCCAGACTTGGGGGGAATAGCTTCATGGTGAGCCCGGACATGGCAATACATAATCTTGAGCTCGAAGATGGAGCTGTAATGGATGGCAATAAGGCAGAGCATATTAGGGAGGCACTGCCAGTCATTGCATCCTATGCCGATATTCTTGGTGTTAGAGCATTCGCCAAGCAAGAGAGCCTTGCTGATGATCTTGATGATAAGTTTTTTAATAAAATTTATAAATTAATCGATAAGCCTCTAATCAATATGGAAAGCGCTATCCAGCATCCCTGCCAAAGCCTTGCTGATTGGAAAACTTTAGATGAATTAACTATACCAAAAAAGGAGGGTAAATTTATCCTAAGCTGGGCTTATCATCCTAAAGCTCTTCCTCTTGCTGTCCCTGCATCTACTCTTAAAATGGCAACAAAAAGAGGTATGGATGTCACTCTATTATGTCCTGAGGAATACATACTTCCTGATGCAATTATGCGAGCTGCAAAAGATCTTGCCAATCAAAATGGCGGTAAATTAAGTATTAGTCATGATCAAAAATCTTGTATGAATGGCGCTGATATTATTTATGCAAAATCATGGGTATCGCCTATTTATTACGGAAGAAATAGCGAAGAAGGAGAAATTAGAGCTAAATATAAAAATTGGTGCGTCAATGATGATTGGTTTGATACAAATTCAACTTGCAAATTTATGCATTGCCTTCCTGTAAGAAGAAATGTTGTGGTATCAGATAGCGTAATTGATAGTGAGAGGAGCATTGTATTAAAGCAAGCAAATAATAGATTATGGGCACAAATGGCGGTCCTCTATCACATGTTATTAGGAGTTTAATGATGATGAATGTTGCCAAAGAGAGAATGACAATGATTAGTGCGCTAAAGCATGCGGTACCTTATATCAAGCTTTACAAAAAAAAGACCTTTGTAATTAAAGCAGGGGGCGAGGTTTTTACTAATAAAGAGAGTACTCTAAGATTTATGGAGCAAATTGGAATACTGCAAAATTTAGGGATTAAAACTGTGGTCATTCATGGGGGCGGACCTCAATCAACAGCACTAGAAAAGGCCCTGGGCCTCTCAACAAAAATAGTTGATGGCAGAAGGGTAACGGATGCCGACTCACTTGCAGTTTCGATTATGGTACTCAATGGACAAATTAATACTCAAATTTTAGCTTGTTGTCGTGATCTAGGTATCCATGCGGTTGGCATAAGCGGCGTTGATTGTGGCTTAATTAAGGCGCACAAAAGACCTTTGGTTAAAAAGGGTGCAGAATCGATAGATTTTGGATTTGTTGGTGACATTGATTCTGTGGATGTATCAGTAATCAATAAACAATTAGATAGCGATTTAGTTCCAATTATATCTCCACTATCCTCAGACGAGCATGGGACTCTTTTAAATATTAATGCTGATACGGTAGCAGCCGCAATTGCATCACAACTAGGAGCAGAAAAATTGATCCTAGCTACAGGAGCTCCTGGAATACTTGAAGACGTTAAAGATCCCTCTTCGCTCATTTCTTATATTGACCTTGAACAATTAAACCAAATGAAGGTGACAGGAAAATTAATGGATGGAATGCTTCCAAAAGTAGCTGCAATCGAGAGTGCAATCAAGGCGGGTGTTAACCGTGTACATATCATTTCACATGAATTACCTGATAGTATCTTATTAGAAATTTTTACTAATGAAGGCACAGGAACTTTAGTAGTAAAAGATATCGAGTCTCTCACTAAAGAAGAACAAAAGGCGTAAATATGACCAAGCTTTGGGATAAAGGTATTGAGCTTAATCATTTAATTTTGAACTACACTTCAGCTGAAGACAGCCAACTGGATAAAAGATTAATTCCTTATGATTTAAAAGGTAGTGATGCGCATGCAAAAATGCTTCACTCTCAAGGATACCTTAAAGATGGTGAACTTGATCAAATTGTAAATGCGTTAAATGAATTAGCCATATTATTTCAACAAGGGCAATGGAATATTTCAGCTCAAGATGAGGATTGTCATTCAGCTATTGAAAATGCACTGACTAAGAAGCTTGATCAGTTAGGTGGAAAAATTCATCTTGGAAGATCTCGAAATGATCAATTGCTATGCGCCTTAAGACTATATCTTATGGATGTTTGTAATCAGATTTCTAAGGCGATAGATGATCTGATTAAATCGCTAAATTATTTAAATGCAAATTTTGGCCAAATTGCAATTCCGGGCTACACCCATTTACAGCACGCCATGCCAAGCTCAGTACAATTATGGGCACAAGGCTTTATATCTGAACTCAATCAAAATAAGCATAGAGTTGCTCAGCTTAGAGAAAATTGCTCGCTTAATCCATTAGGTTCGGCAGCAGGTTATGGGACCCCTGGGCTTAACATTGACAGAGAACTGACTACCAAATTACTTCATTTTAGTAAAACCCAGCATCCTGTTACCTCAGTACAAGTAAGCCGAGGAAAGCTTGAGGCATCTATGGCATTTGAATGTAGCTTAATCTTATGCGATCTAAGTAAGCTATGCTCTGATATTATTCTATTTAATTCTCAAGAATTCGGTTTTGTTAAATTAAAGGATGAGATAACTACGGGTTCATCAATTATGCCTCAGAAAAAGAATCCTGATATTTTTGAGCTTGCAAGATCCGCTTCTTCCATCCCGATTGCTACAATCCAAGAAATTTTCTTAATTACAAGTAAATTAACCTCTGGCTATCATAGAGACTTACAGAGAATAAAAGCACCTTTATTTAGATGTATCGATATTACAATAGAGACAATTCAAGCTGTTGCCTTCTCACTTGAAAACGTTGTATTTATTCCTGAAAATATAACCTTAGATGATCGCCTCTATGCAACAGAAAAAGCTTTCAGAATGGTTCAAGATGAGGGAATAAGTTTTAGAGAGGCGTATCAGGCAATTGCTAAGCTTTATAAATGAAAAAAATTACTTTGAATGCAGTCCTACTCTTATTTTTTTTATGGGGATGTGGTCAAACAGGCGAATTATACATTCCAGAGAATTCTGAAAATACTGTCTCTGAGGCTTTGTCTTATAAAGCTTTAGAAAATTCTCAATGAAAGAAAAATTGATACTTGTAGACGGCTCTGGTTATCTTTATCGCGCCTATCATGCCCTGCCTGACTTATCGACAACATCGGGTGTACCAACAGGAGCAATTACTGGTGTGATTAACATGCTTTTTAAGCTAATCGATGATTATGATCCTGAATATTTCGTTGTTGTATTTGATGCGCCTGGTGGATCTTTTAGAAATGAACTCTATCAAGAATATAAAGCGCATAGATCAAAAATGCCTGAAGATTTAAGAGAACAGATTGAGCCTTTGAAAAATATAATCAATGCTCTAAATTTTTCAACACTCATTATCCCTAGCGTTGAAGCTGATGATGTCATTGGTACTATTGCTAAAAAAGCTGAGGGCTTAGATCTTGATGTTCTGATATCGACTTCAGATAAAGATATGGCTCAACTCGTAACTAAAGATATCAGGATCATAAACAGTAATACGCAGAATTTACTTGATGAAAAAGGTGTATTGGAGAAGTTCGGCGTTAAACCCAACCAGATTATTGACTATCTGGCCCTGATTGGAGACCAATCAGATAATATTCCAGGCGTGCAAGGAGTGGGTCCAAAAACTGCTCAAAAATTATTAGAGGAATTTGTAACGCTAGAAAACCTTATAACAAATCTTGACGGGATTGAAGGCAAGAAAAGTATTGTAGATAAAATTAAAAATGCTTTATCTGATTTACCTCTTTTTAAACAGCTTGTAACCATTGATACCAAAGTCGATCTTACTCATAAGATTCAAGACTTTCTTCGGCAGCCTCCAGATATCGATAAGCTTTTACCTATTCTTGATGATTATGAACTTAATCATATTAAAAAAAGATTTACTAATAATTTAAAAACACCTGCCAAGCAATTTAATCATGACTATCAAATGATTAATGATAAAGAAGGATTAATTAAAGTAATTGATAATATTAAAAAGACGAAAATTTTTGCTATTGATACTGAAACTACAAGCCTGAATTATAAAGATGCGGAGCTAGTAGGTTTTTCAATTTGCTCAGATGAAAATCATGCTTATTATGTTCCGTTGGCACATAAATCAGACCAAAAACAAATAGATTTTAATACCGCACTGAATTTGCTTAAAGGAATCATTGAGAACGAGCAGATTACCAAAATAGGTCATCATATAAAGTATGATATGCATATATTAGAGAGATATGGCTTAAAGTTTCAGGGCAAATTATTTGACACCATGATTGAGTCATTCTTATTAGACCCGTCGATGAATAAGCATGACTTAAGCTCGGTATCCTTGAAATATTTAGGTATTAATCCAGTCACCTATGAAGAAGTTGCTGGTAAAGGGGCAAAGCAGATATGTTTTAATGAGGTCGAAGTAGAGAGGGCAACTCAATATGCTGCTGAAGATGCACATATAACCTACTTATTACATAAAACACTCTCAAAAAAAATTAGCCAAGATAAGAATCTTGAAAAAATCTACTATGAGATAGATGAGCCTTTAATCAAGATCTTACAAAGAATTGAAAGCACGGGCGTATTGCTTGATGAAAAAAAACTTAGTCAGCAAAGCCAAGAACTAAAAAAAATAATTAAAAAAATTGAGGATGAGGTATTTACTGAAGTTGGAGAAGAATTTAATTTATCCTCTCCAAAGCAACTCCAAAGAATTTTATTTGAAGTGTTGGAACTTCCCATCCTAGGTAAGACTCCGGGAGGACAGGCCTCAACGTCAGAATCAGTATTACAAGATTTAGCAGTCAGCTACGAACTTCCAAAAAAAATCCTAGAACACAGGACTATATCAAAACTTATATCTACTTATGCCGATAAGCTTCCATTAGAAATAAATTCAGCCACTAATCGTATTCATACATCCTATCACCAAGCTAATGTAGTCACCGGGAGACTTTCTTCATCGAATCCTAATCTTCAAAATATTCCTATCAGAACTAATGAGGGAAGAAAAATTAGAGAAGCTTTTATCGCAGAAGAAAACTCTATGATAATTGCTGCAGACTATTCACAAATAGAGCTAAGGATTCTTGCCCATTTATCTCAAGATAAAAATTTAGTAAGAGCCTTCAATAGCGGTTTAGATATTCACACGATGACTGCTTGCCAAATATTTAGTCTTAAACCAAAAGATGTTGGACCCGAGGAGAGAAGAAGTGCAAAAGCAATCAATTTTGGAATTATTTATGGAATGTCTCCGTACGGCCTATCTAAGCAATTAGGTATATTTCAAAATGAAGCAAAAGATTATATAGAACATTACTTTAAACAATTTCCGAATGTTAAAAATTTCTTAGAGGAAACGAAAGAATATGCTCGAAAAAATAAATACATAGAAACCATGTTTAGAAGAAAAATATTTATAGAAAATATTGATGCCAAAAATTACAACTTAAGACAATATGCTGAGCGCGCTGCGATTAATGCCCCGATGCAGGGAAGTGCTGCTGATATTATTAAGCTTGCAATGATAGAACTTCATAATCTTTATGAAAATGAAAATCATACAAAAATGATCATGCAAGTTCACGATGAGTTGATTTTTGAGTCGTCTCGTGACACAGCAGAGCAAGAAGCTGAAAAAATTAAAAAAATTATGGAACAAGTTGCCAGTCTAATTGTCCCTCTAGTTGTTGATGTGGGTATTGAAAAAAACTGGGGCCTAGCCCATTAAACTTAAATCAGTAACTATGGATTTTTTAACCTCATCAAAACCAATATTCTTTATGCTCGAAGTAAAAAAGATTGAATGCTGAGGATAAAGCGATAAGGACTGATATCTGCATTTATCTCTATCATTTCGACTTACTTTATCTATCTTAGTAAATACAATATAAACCTTTAGCCCATTCTCCTCTGCCAGCGATATCATGACTTGATCTAGCTCTTGTATCCCTCTCCTAATGTCTACAGTTATAAGAATAAGTTTTAAGCTCTGTCTTTTTATAAAATAATCAGTAAGCATTCTTTCCCAGCCGACCCTTATACTCTCCTTAACCTTTGCAAACCCATAGCCTGGTAAATCAATTAATCTCAAATGCTCTGTCAATCTAATAACATTAATGAGCTGAGTTCTCCCAGGAGTCTTACTGGTCCTTGCAAGGGATTTTCTGCTAAGAATAGCGTTAATAGATGAAGACTTTCCAGAATTAGATCGACCTACAAAAGCAATTTCTACGCCTTTGTCCTTCGGCATTTCTTCTATTTTAGAAGCGCTCAAAAGAAACTCTGATGAGGAAAAAATTTTAAGATCTAAGTTCACGTTACTTTTTTCTTTCAAAATATAAATTCTCTTTGCTCATGGTGTACAATTAATCAAATTTAACGACAGCTTGCATAAGCTTAGCACTATTTTCGAGAGTAAAAGATTATGAGATTTGCGAATATTTTTGTTTTCCTTTTTTTATTATTAACTTCGAGTATGCTTTCGGCACAAGGTGGAGACCCTAACGCCGGACAAGTGAAGTCAGCTACCTGTGCAGCATGCCATGGTGCTGATGGTAACAGCATGATGGGTGCATGGCCCTCGATTGCTGGACAGCATGAGTCTTATTTGCAAACCCAAATTACTGCAATACGTGATGGTGAAAGGCTTGCACCGCTTATGATTGCGTTTGCATCAAACCTAACCGATCAGGATATTAGTGATTTATCAGCATACTATGCAAATCAGGTAATGACTCCTAAATCAGCTTCACCAGACTCTATAGAGCTTGGGCAACTTATTTATCTAAGTGGTGACATTGAAAGAGGGGTGCCTGCATGCACCGCATGTCATGGTCCTGATGGTCGAGGAAATCCACTTGCTGGTTATCCCTCCCTTGCAGGGCAGCATGCACAATACACAGCACTTTCTTTAAATGCTTATGCAAATGGAACAAGACAAACCATTGGGTCTGTTGAAGTAATGAGAGATATTGCAACACGTCTTACGCAGGAAGAGGTTCAGGCTGTATCTAATTACGTACAAGGGTTAAGATAGTACTTATGAATAAAATCTTAAATACATTACTTATTGGTTTGATATTTTTTGGGCCTGCTAACGCACAAAATAGTGAATTTGTCCTTGGTACCCACTATCAAAGACTATCGCCTACTCAACCTACAAGCTCTTCTCCTGATCAAGTTGAGGTTGCAGAAATTTTTTGGTACGGATGTCCGCATTGCTATACCTTTGACCCTTATCTAGAAAACTGGAAAGAAACGCTGGCAGAGGATGTAAATTTTATTAGAATTCCAGCGGTTTGGAACAATGTGCTTCAAACGCACGCAAAAGTCTACTTTACTGCAGAATTGCTTGATGTGATTGATGATGTGCATACACCAATATTTAGAGAAATTCATGTCAATAGAAACATGCTTACCGAAACAAATGCGTTGGTAGATTTCTTTGCACAATATGGCGTAATGCCCGATGAATTTAATCAAACCTTTGAATCTTTTGCTGTCTTTACTCGTATGCAAAGAGCCGATGAGCTCTCAAGAAGATATAGAATTTCAAGCGTTCCGACGGTCGTTGTGAATGGCAAATATGTCACGAACGCAACAATGGCAGGTGATTATCCCGATCTTCTAAGATTGGTTGATGAGTTGGTAGCAATGGAGAGAGCTGAGCAGTAGCTTAACTTTTTCTACCTAGGGTCCATATGAATTATGACCTCGCATGATGGAATTATGCGTTCAATCTTTTCGGTTACCTCTTTGTCAATATGATGCACATTGCCCAAGCTTAATTTAGCATCTAACTCCATATGAAATTGAATAAATTTCTTTGTGCCGCTGTCTCTTGTTCTTAGATCATGAATGCCAAGGCACATAGGGTGTGAAAGTATAAGACATCTGATTTCCTCTTTTAGAACTTCATCGAGCTCTTTATCGGTCAAAATCGCAAGTGCGTCTGAAAGAATTTCTTTTACACCATATAGGACGATGAACATTAATATTAGCCCAATAATTATATCAATAAGGTTCAGCTGCAAGATCGATGAAAAATATACAGAAGTAATGACTAGCAAGTTAGTAAATATATCTGTTATATAATGCATCGAATCCGCCTTCACAGCGATTGATTCTGTTCTTAAATAAACAAATCTTTGATAACCAACAAGCAAGAGAGTTAAGAATAAAGAAACGACCATCAGACTGATTCCTAGCTCTGGTTGAAAAACTTGCTGTCTCGTTGAATAGTGCATAATAGCCTCATAAAAAATAAATAACACAGAGGCTAAGATTAGTAAGCACTGTCCTAGAGCAGCAATTGCCTGATATTTTCCATGACCAAATTTATGATCATGGTCTGCAGGTACAAGTGATGCTCGCACTGAGATAAAAGTAACTAAAGAGATAAGTATATCCAATCCAGAGTCAACCAATGAGCTTAATATAGACACTGATTGAGTTTGCTTCCAGGCAAAAACCTTTAAAATAACGAGCACTAAAGCTACCGTCATGGAGAGAATACTTGAGGATAAGGTTAAAAAATTTCTGTCTTTCAAAATTAAGAATCTTTGCTTTTGGTTCGGTAATCATACAAAATTGATTTTCTAATGGCTAAAACATTTATCTTAATAGGAATCATTCTCGTTATTATTGGCTTGCTTTTATCATGGCAACCGCATCTGCTTGCCTGGTTTGGAAAGCTTCCCGGTGATATACGAATAGTGCGAGGTAACTTTAGTTTATCAATCCCAATCACATCAATGATAGCAATCAGTTTGGTTCTTACCTTAGGTCTCAATTTACTTTTTAGAAGGTAAAATGAAATTTGATATAGATATATTGTCTGAACCAAGAAATGATTGGATTTTTGATGAAGCCAAGCAACTTTTACAATTGCCATTTAATGATTTACTTTTTTTAGCTCATTCAATCACGAGAAAAAACTTTATATCTAATAGTATCCAAATGTCGACCTTGCTATCTATTAAAACAGGGGCATGTCCAGAGGATTGCTCTTATTGTCCTCAAAGTATTCGATTTAATACCGAGATTGAAAAGCATGAACTTTTAGATTTAGAGAATGTCAAGACTGAGGCTAACAAAGCAAAATCAAGTGGAGCTACAAGATTTTGCTTAGGTGCTGCCTACAGAGGCCCTAAAGATAAAGACTTAGAAAAAATTATTGAAATGATTAAATATGTTAAGTCTATAAATCTTGAATGTTGTGCAACTTTAGGCCTGCTCAAACCACATCAAGCAAAGATGCTTGCTGAAGCTGGTTTGGACTACTACAACCATAATGTAGATACGTCAAAAGATAATTATCAAAATATAATCTCGACAAGAACTTATGATGACAGAATCGATACACTTCAGGAGGTAAGAAAATCCGGTATGAAGGTTTGTTGCGGTGGCATCATCGGAATGGGTGAATCTGAAGATGACAGAATACAAATGTTAGTAGAGCTCTCGCAAATGGAGAGGCATCCGGAGAGCGTCCCGATCAATAATCTGGTAGCAGTTAAAGGGACGCCTTTTGAAAAGCTACATGGAGCCAGTGAGCTAGATTTCATTAAAATGATAGCAGTTACAAGAATTATTCTACCAAGGTCATATGTCAGGCTTTCAGCAGGTAGAAATAAGCTATCTGAAGCTGAGCAAGCCATGTGTTTATTTGCTGGAGCAAATTCAATTTTTTATGGAGAAAAACTTCTAACCACAGATAACCCCGAAGAAGATAAAGACTTAGCATTACTTAATAAACTTGGAATTACCATTGAGGCACCTAACCCTAATCAAAAGCATATACCTTTATAAACAATGGATCCTTTCCCCAATCTTATCCATACAAAAAGAAGATTTGATTTAGCTACTGATAACTTTTCTGAGGCAGATTATTTTTATCAGGCCGTGAGAGAAAATCTCATAGAGCGAATTGGCGAATTAGCTTTGACGCCTAAAAATATAATAGATCTTGGATGTGGTTTAGGTGAATCCTCATTAAATCTCTCACAACTTTTTCCTTCGTCAAATATTACTGCTATAGATCGAAGTGAAGAGATGATTGCTTTAGCAAAAAAAATTAATCGTAACAGCAAGATTTCTTTTTCGAGGCATGACCTTGAAAATTGGACGCCCGAACAAAATGTTGACTTAATTTTCTCTAATCTCGCACTATCATGGTCGCACCCGGAAAAAATTTTTAAAAATTTATTTAAATCGCTTAATGAAAATGGGTTGCTTATCGTCACGCTTTTTGGCGAAGAAAATTTAAAAGAAATTAGAAATGCATGGGCGCAGATTGATAATTATATTCATGTCCACCCTGCCTTAGCTGCTGATGATCTTGTTAGGCTGTTAAGTGATCTCCATTTTCAAGATATTGTTATCGATCAAGATAAATTTAAAATTGAATTCTCTTCTATTGAAAAACTATTCAAAGATCTAGGCAATTCAGGAGGAAGAAATTGCTCCAATGGAAGAAATAAAGGCTTAACTTCAATATCTAGATGGGCAAGATTCATCAAAAATTTAACAAAAAATGGCCCTCCACAAGGACTGGAGGTTACGACTCACTGTATCTACATCATAGCCAAAAAGTCGCATAGGCCTAAACCGAAGACAGAGAGAAAAATAGACTATATCTCAGTCGATTCAATAGTAAATCAGCTTACCAAATAGCCTGAATTTGTTATAATTTCTATAGCTCAGTAGTCATCTCATGGAAAGTATTAACTTAATAAGCATATTGGATGTATCTCCATATTTTCTCTTTAGAATTTATGCAGTTATCTTGATTTTATCCCTTGCGCTGGTCTGTTACTCACTATACTTGAAATTAACTTTATCTGATTTATTTTGGTCTTTGATCTCTATGGCGACCCTGCTTTTACCAACTTACTACATCATTGCACAAATCTAATGTTAGATAAAATTGTCAATTTAGCCTTAATCACAGCGCTGATTGTAATTATGCTAGGCGCATGGGTTAGACTCACAGATGCCGGTCTTGGCTGTCCTGATTGGCCAGGATGCTATGGACAAATATTAGTCCCGGATGAAATTAATGACATAGATGGGTTTGAAAATTTTTTAGAAGATAGGCCATTTGATGAGGGTGCAGCATGGAGAGAAATGATTCATCGATACCTTGCCTCTTTTCTAGGCTTGCTGAGTCTTTTAATACTTTATTTTTCTTGGAAAGAAAAAAAATCAATAAAGCTTGGAGTGATATTGGTAACGGTCATCCTACTCCAAGGCATGCTTGGTATGCTTACGGTGACATGGCTTCTAAAGCCTGTCATTGTGATGGGACACTTGCTTGGTGGTATGACGACTTTATCAATTCTGTATCTAATCAAAAGACAGAATGCGCCTAGAGAAATATCAAATAGAAATCTCGTAAATCTATCCTGGATTGCGCTCAGTGCAGTAGCCCTGCAGTTGGCATTAGGTGGCTGGGTAAGTGCCAATTATGCTGCTATTGCTTGTCCTGATTTTCCAACCTGCCAAAATCAATGGTGGCCAGAAAACCTAGACTTCCAAGAAGGATTTGATGCTTGGCATGGTATTGGTATCGATTACGAAGGAGGTATTCTAGATAATGCAGCTAGAACGGCTATTCATTTTACGCATCGATTGGGTGCAATTTTTGTTGGTTTAGTGCTTTTCTTATTTGGCTTAAGACTCAGAAAAAGACAAGAAACCTATCTGCTTGGCAGTACCATTCTTGCTGCAGTTTCACTACAAATAAGTATTGGCATTAGTGTTGTAGTATTTGGCTATCCACTTAACTTAGCAGTGATACATAATGGGATGGGTGCATTACTATTACTGACTGTGGTTGAAGCAAAAAGAAAGATTACCGCATAAATGTCTCACTATATTGAACTTATCAAGCCAAAAGTAGTTCTTCTATTAGTCTTTACTGCTGTCGTTGGCATGTTTCTAGCCTCTCCTAACGCCCCTGATTATTTTAAAATCATTATCTCAAGTATTGGTATAGGTCTGATGGCAAGTGCTGGGGCTGTAATCAATCATATCTATGACAAGGAAACGGATAGCCAAATGTCTAGAACTGAAAATAGACCCGTTGCTACTGGATCTATCAATGAAAAAAATGCAATTACCTTTGCCATGGTGTTGGCAATGATTGGAATTATGATTTTAATTCTATTCGTAAATTACCTAACTGCCTTATTAACTTTCTTATCATTGATTGGCTATGCTTTTGTTTATACCGTCCTTCTCAAATACAACACTCCGCAAAATATAGTGATTGGTGGAGCCTCAGGAGCCACGCCCCCACTACTTGGCTGGGTAGCCATTTCAAATGAAATAACCGTAAATGCTGTTTGCTTGTTTCTAATTATTTTCACGTGGACTCCTCCGCATTTCTGGGCCTTGGCACTGGCAAAAAAAGATGAATACCAAAAGGCTAAAGTCCCTATGCTTCCCATCACACATGGAATTAAATACACAAAAATTTCAATGGCTTTTTATTTGGCCATTCTATGGTTTGTATCATTATTGCCGACACTAACTGGACTGTCAGGAAGCCTATACTTCTGGGGAGCTCATGTACTTATGCTTGGTTTTATTTTTCTCTTTATAAATTCAATTCGAGTTTCGAATAAAAATAACTACATGCTTGTATTTGCCTACTCTATTACCTACCTTGCAGCTCTATTTATCATTATGGTCATTGATCAAATCTTGATTGCTTAATGTTAGAGCAGGATATATTAGCAGGACTGAATTCATCACAAGAACAAGCTGTTATTTCAAAAGCAAAGTCTATTCTAGTTTTAGCTGGCGCAGGCAGTGGAAAAACTAGAGTCTTAATACACAGAATTGCATGGCTCATCGAACAAAGTATTGCACATGAGCAAAATATTCTCGCCGTTACCTTTACCAATAAGGCATCACATGAAATGAAGCAAAGAGCATCAGCAATCTTAAAAGTTGATCTTACTCAGCTATGGCTAGGAACGTTTCATGGTATCTGCCATCGTATGCTACGTTTGCACTATGAAAATGCCGGTCTAAAAAAGAACTTTCAAATTATTGACTCCGATGATCAGCTTAAAATAATAAAAAATATTATTACGGAGCTTGGCTTTAATCCTGAATTTATAGAGCCCAAATCAGTAGCTCACTTTATTAATCAAGCTAAAGATCAAGCTTTGCGGTCAAAAGACACAAAGCATCGCTTTCCCCATCGTCCTGATGAGTTTCATGATATATACAATCGCTATCAGGCTCACTGCGACATGGCACAGTTGATTGACTTTGGGGAGATTATTCTTCGTGTTTACGAGTTACTAAAAAATAATGACAGCATTAAGGATTTCTATCATAAGAAGTTTAAACATGTACTTATTGATGAATTTCAGGATACGAATCATATTCAATACGAATGGGTAAAGCTTATATCAGGAAAAGAGGCTACAACCTTTGTTGTGGGTGATGATGATCAATCAATCTATGCATGGAGAGGTGCAAAATCAGATAATCTGATGCAATTTAAAAAGGAATATATAGAACCAGAGCTCATCAAGCTTGAACAAAATTATCGTTCTTCAAATATTATTCTCCAAGCTGCCAATGCCATCATATCGAATAACCTTGACAGACTCGGGAAAAATCTATGGAGCGAGAAACCTGAAGGTGAACCCATTCAACTGTTTGATGCTGACTCAGATACCCAAGAGGCGCAATACGCTATAGAAACTATTAAAAATCTTCAAAATAAAGGGGAAACAAATAAAGAGATAGCTATCCTCTACCGTTCAAATGCTCAGTCAAGATTATTTGAAGAGAGATTAATTTTTGAGAATATTCCTTACAGAATTTATGGTGGCTTTAAATTCTTTGACCGTGCTGAAATTAAAGATGTGCTTGCATATTTAAGGCTTATCACTAATAAATCAGATAATCAGGCCCTAATTAGAATAATTAATTACCCAGCAAGGGGTATTGGCAAAAAAGCCCTTGAATCGATAAGGGACATTGCGCAAGAAAAAAGCATCTCTTTTTGGGATGCATGCCTCTCTATTGATCAAAGTCAAAATACAAGAACGAGTAGTTCCTTGCAGAAATTTATTGAACTGATATCAAATCTCGAAAATGAGATTGCTTCGGCTGACCTGCCAGATAAGATTAAGGCGACCATTAGGGCAACAGGAATTCAACAGGCACTGGAGTCTAAACAAGAATTTAGTAAGGTTGAAAATTTATTTGAGCTTGTTTCTGCATCAGAAAACTTCCGTATTGATTATGAGGACATTGATATTGATCAGCTTGATGCATTTTTAAGCTACGCAGCTCTTGATAATGGTGATACTGAAGATAATGATAATGCCATAAATTTGATGACGATCCATTCGGCAAAAGGATTAGAGTTTAATAATGTGATTGTAGTTGGGATGGAAGAGGGTCTCTTCCCTCATCAAAGATCAGTGCAAGAGTTAAATGGATTAGAGGAAGAGCGGAGGTTATGCTATGTGGCAATAACCAGGGCAAAAGAGAGATTGTTTCTTAGCTATGCAAGAAACAGAAGAATTTTTGGATCATTTATATCTTGTATTCCATCTAGGTTTATTAATGAACTTCCCATCAAGGAAAAAGAAAACTTTATAAGCCTAAGTCAAAGTTATAACAAGCCATCAACAAGTACTAACACCACAAAGAATTATATTGGCAAACAAGTGATGCATAAAAAGTTTGGCTTAGGAATTGTACTCACCGCAGAAGGCGATGATGAGCATGCACGAGTTCAGGTGCAGTTTGCTGAAAAAGGAGTAAAATGGCTGGTATTACTATATGCCAATCTTGAGATTGTTAATTAAGTAGAGCGATGAACATAGTCATTTTAGGTGCCGGTCAGGTCGGAAGAACGGTTGCTACGAGTCTTGCCAAAGAACAGTCAAACAACGTTACACTGGTTGATAATAACCCCGAAAAATTAGCTGACCTTAGCGAAAAATTAGATATTAGGACCGTCATTGGGCATGCTTCGCATCCAGATACCCTTGAAAGAGCAGGTGCTAATGAAGCAGAGATGATTATCGCACTCACTAATAGCGATGAACTAAATATTGTTGCCTGTGAAGTTGCCCATGCACTCTTTGAAAAAACCGGGAAAAAGGCAAAAAAAATTGCAAGAATTAGAGCAACTGAATATTACAGCTCGAATCTTTTCTCTGAGGATTACTTGTCTGTTGATCTTGTCATTAATCCTGAAGCAATCATCACTGAATATATCTCTGAACTTATTAAGTATCCAGGTGCGCTACAAGTATTAGAGTTTGCTGATGGGAAAATTAGAATGGTAGGAGCAAGAGCCCATCATGAGGGAGCGCTGGTTGGGAAGCCATTAAAAGAAATTTCTGAGCATATACCCGATATAGACTCAAGATTTGTCACTATCTATCGACAAGGAGAAGGAATCATACCTGATGGCTCAACTATTGTAAGCCCAGGTGATGAAGTATTTTTTATAGCTGCTAGAAAAGATATCAAATCTGTTCTAAGCGAGGTAAGAAAATTAGATGACCCCATTAAAAGGATCGTCATCGCAGGTGGAGGTAATATTGGTAGAAGGCTTGCAAAGCAATTGGAGAGCCAATATGACGTTAAGATCATTGAGAAAAATCTTGAGCAAGCAAAAAAACTCTCCGAGGCATTGGATTCAACGATCGTACTGCATGGCGATGCAGCCAATGAAGAGCTTCTCCTAGAGGAGCAAATCGAAAAAACCGATATTTTTGTTGCAGTTACCGATGCAGAAGAAGCCAACATATTATCCTCAATGCTAGCAAAAAGGTTGGGAGCAAAAAAAGTCATCGCGCTTATTAATAAGCCAGCATACTCAGAACTCCTCTCTGGAGATACCATTGATATTGCCATATCTCCCTTGCATATCATGTTAGGCGTTGTACTGGAACAAGTAAGAAAAGGGGACGTTGTAAAAGTTTACTCCTTGCGTAGAGGGTCAGCTGAAGCAATCGAGGCCATTGCGCATGGGAATAAAAGTACCTCTGAGGTTGTAGGAAGAATGATTGATGACATTAAATTACCAGAAGGTGCAACAATAAGTGCTATTTTGAGAAATGACCAAGTTTTGATGGCACATCATGACACGGTCATTAGAGAAAATGATCATGTCATTTTATTTATATCGAAAAAAGAACATATACATGATGTTGAAAAGCTATTCGAATCTAAGTAATAGTATTCCTTTATGCAAATTTTAGTCATTCAAAAAATTATTGGTGCTTTGCTAATACTATTTAGCGCCACCATGATATTACCGATGATTGTATCTATGATCTATCAAGATGAGCAGTTGTTCATATTTGTTCAGAGCCTAGCCATTCCATTGATTCTGGGTTCATTTTTATACTATCCTCAAAGAAATAATAATCATGATCTTAAGCTTAGAGATGGTTTCTTTATTGTTGCCCTTTTTTGGTTCACCCTAAGTTTATTTGGTGCACTGCCCTTTGTTTTCTCTGAAAGTCTAGACATCTCTTTTACCGACTCAATTTTTGAATCTGTTTCAGGAATTACAACAACCGGTGCAACCGTTCTCACTCAAATAAATGAACTGCCTCACTCCATCCTATTTTATCGTAATCAATTACAGTGGTTTGGAGGCTTAGGTATTATCGTTTTAGCTGTTGCGATACTTCCACTTCTAGGTGTTGGTGGTATGCAACTTTATAAGGCTGAGACGCCAGGTGGCTTTAAAGAAAATAAAATAGCTCCTAGGATAACCCATACTGCTAAAGCCTTATGGTACATCTATTTAACAATTACTATTGCTTGTACCCTTGCTTATTTTTTAGCAGGCATGAGTTTTTTGATGCTATTTGTCATGCCTTTAGTACTGTTTCGATTGGAGGCTTTTCGACTTATGATGAGAGTTTTGCTTATTTTAATAGCTCGACTATAGAAATCATTGCCATTGTGTTTATGCTCATTGCTGGAATAAACTTTAGTTTGCATTTTCTAGCTTGGAACCGAAAAAGTCTTCAATCTTATTTTGATGATAGCGAGGTAAAAGGATATTTATACTTTCTGGGGTTTGCTTGTCTTTTTGTAAGCCTAAGCCTTGGATTTACCTTTGGCGCTGAAAATCTGCATCAAAATGTTATCAATGGGATCTTCCAAACAGTTTCCTTTGCGACTACCACAGGTTTTTCTGTGACAGAGATTGCGACATGGCCAGACTTCTTACCAATGTTACTCATCATACTAAGCTTTATCGGTGGCTGCGCAGGGTCGACTGCTGGAGGTATGAAGGTTGTGCGTTGGTTGCTGGTTTTAAAGCAAGGATCCAGAGAAATCAAGAGACTTGTTCACCCACACGCTCAATATTCGGTAAAACTGGGTAAGAGAGTAATAGACAATAAAATTATCGAGGCCGTATGGGGATTCTTTAGCGTTTACTCAATAGCCTTTTTTGTGCTCATTTTTTTAGTTATGTTGTCGGGTGTTGATTATACGACAAGCTTTTCTATGATTGCTGCTACATTAAATAATCTAGGCCCTGGTCTGGGAGAGGTTATAAATAATTATGAGAGCGTCAATGACTTTAACAAATGGATTTGTGTAATTAGCATGATCCTTGGCCGTTTGGAAATATTCACCTTATTAGTACTGATTTCTCCCACGTTCTGGAAAGCCTAAAAACATACTTATAAGCCTGAATGAATGGTATATTTATTCCACATGGAAAAACTTCCCATCCATCTCTCTAAAATTAGTCTAATTACAGGAAAGCTCATCTCCAATTTAACAATATTGATGGTGATAGGTACCCTTGGAATTGTCATTTTGCGTTATGTGTTTGATATGGGATGGATTTTTATACAAGAAATTATTGTCTGGATGCATGCTGCGGTATTTATGCTCGGTGCAGCCTATACTTATCATCATAATGAACATGTTCGTGTTGATATCTTTTTTCAAGGTTTCAGCAAAAAAAGACAAGCATTGTTTAATCTGCTTGGGAATGTCCTTTTTCTTATCCCTTTTACATTAGCAATTATTTATTTTTGTTGGGATTATATGGCAAGCTCATGGTCGATAAGAGAGGCCTCAAGGGAGGCTGGCGGACTCCCATATCCTTTCGTACCGTTATTGAAATCAATGATTCCCTTAACTGCGTTTTTGCTCTTGCTTGAGTCTGTTGCGCAAGCCATCACATCTTATTTAACTTTTAAAGAGGCCGATTAAGATGGAATGGATTGCCATATTGATGTTTTTAGTGGTAATTGCGGTACTTCTTTTTGGTTACCCTGTTGCATTTAGCTTAGGTGGGGTTGCACTTTTTTTTGCCTTTATCGGTTCACTATTAGGTGTATTTGATATCGCTTTTCTTGGTACGGTGCCTAATCGGCTCTTTGGGATCATGAATAATGAGACACTCATGGCCGTTCCTCTCTTTGTTTTTATGGGAATAACGCTTGAGAAGGCAAAAATTGCTGAAGAGTTATTAGAGGATCTTAGCAAGCTGTTTGGACAATTCAGGGGAGGGCTTGGGATCTCCGTCACCATTGTTGGGATGCTGTTGGCGGCAAGCACGGGAATAGTCGGAGCAACCGTCGTTACGATGGGATTGCTCTCCTTGCCTAGTATGCTTAAAAGAGGATACGACCCTAAAATAGCAACCGGTACCATCTGTGCTTCAGGAACACTCGGGCAAATCATTCCTCCCTCTATCGTTTTGGTCTTATTAGGCGATGTGCTCTCCTCTGCGTACTCTCAAGCTCAACTGGATCAAGGAATCTTCTCTCCTGATACCGTTAGCGTAGGAGATCTTTTTGTAGGTTCGCTGATACCGGGTCTTGGACTGGTATTTTTATACATCCTCTATATTTTAGGAGTATCCATAATTAATCCTCAATCCATGCCCGCTCCAGATCATTCAAACCAGACGGGCATAAGCTTTTTAGCACTCTGTCGCTCTCTTTTAGCTCCGCTGCTTCTGATATTTGCGGTGCTGGGATCTATAATTGGTGGATTTGCTACCCCCACCGAGGCCGCAGGGGTTGGAGCAAGTGGTGCGCTCTTGCTGGCTTTAGCAAAAAGATCATTAACAAATAAAAAGCTGCAAGAGATTATGCAAAATACTGTCAAAGTATCGAGCATGGTTTTTTTAATTCTAATTGGAGCTTCATTTTTCTCGCTCGTATTTAGAGGGTACGGGGGCGATCACTTAGTCAGGGAGGCATTACTGAATCTGCCTGGCGGAACTTTCTCGGCGATGGTATGTGTAATGCTGTTGATGTTCCTGCTTGGTTTTGTCCTAGACTTTATTGAGATTACGTTTGTGGTCGTGCCGATCGTAGCACCTGTGCTGCTGATGCTAGATATTGATCCGATCTGGCTTGGTGTAATGATTGCAATTAATTTACAAACCTCATTTTTAACGCCACCGTTTGGGTTTGCTCTCTTTTATTTAAGGGGAGTAGCGCCAAGCTCGGTGAGGACAAGTGATATCTATAGAGGAGCAATGCCCTTTGTGATAATCCAAATTATTGCGCTCATTATTCTATCGATCTTCCCAGAGATCGCTACGTGGCTACCAGAGAGAATTTATAGCTAAGCTTTGTCTCTACCGAGCAACCACCAGCTTAGAAAAGCATAAGCAAAAAAGAATATAACCACTGTTATAAAAGGTGCTGGGGCCAACCAAAGTGGAATCTCTTCTAGCTCTGCAAATGGACCTATGCTTGGTGCGATAAAAAAACCAAGAACCAAACCAATCGATAAGCCAATGGCAAAGTGTATCTGGAACCTCCAAGATAATGCCCAAATAAAAAGGAATACTAAAAATAAAATTATACCGGTACTCATATTAGTGATGCTCCTCGCTTGCGGCCAGTGAATGGGGCTCGGCGTAAACGCCTGCATCTGCACCAAAATACTCCAATCTTGTGGATTCAGTATAGTCCCCCTCAATCGCCATAAGGCCAATTAGGAAGAGTAAAACAACCGGCGGTCCAATAATCGCCATAGCGAGTGCCATTCGCTCCCAAACCATATGCATAAATATCGCAACGATCAGTCCGGCTTTCAAAAACATGAAAATCAAAATCAGTGACCATCTGAGCATGCCTTGAAATTGAAAGTAGTCAACGGCATACGAAAATGCACTAATGATAAATAAAAGTCCCCATATCCAAAAATAAACTGATAGTGGATGTTCTTGTCCTTCAGCCATAATTCAACCCCTTACCACAAATAGAAAAATGCAAATATAAATACCCATACAAGGTCCACAAAGTGCCAGTAGAGCCCTGTAATCTCAACAATTTCGTAACCTTTTTTCTCGTAGTCACCGCGCAACACTTTTAGGGCAACGACGGCAAGGTAGATAACCCCGATGCTTACGTGTATCCCATGAAAGCCTGTGATCATAAAAAAGAATGATCCAAATTGCGGGGCGCCAAAGTCATTACCCCATGGCCTGATGCCTTCCTCAATAATGAGCTTCGACCACTCAAATGCCTGCATTCCAACAAATATGGCCCCAAAGGCTGCTGTGATAAACATTAGGGCTGCAGTTTTGGCACGGTCTCTGCGATAGCCCATGTTGACAGCCATAGCCATCGTTCCACTGCTGGTAATCAAAACAAAGGTCATGATTGCGATCAATAATAGTGGGATCGGCGCACCGCCCATACTCAAAGAGAAGATTTCACTTACCGGTGGCCATTCGACTCGGGTCGACATTCTCACATTCATATAGCCAACAAGAAAGCATGAAAATATAAATGTGTCGCTCAGTAAAAAAATCCACATCATGGCTTTGCCCCATGGCACATGGAATGTTTGTTTGTCTGATTCCCAGTCTTTTACAAAGCCTTTGGCTCCTGTTTCAAGTTGTTGAGTTGCCACTGATGACATAACTTAAACCCCTTTTAAGTTGTAATTAAAAAATAAAAAAGCGCTAACCATAAAATAAGTAGAAAATGCCAATAGGTCGTACACAGCTTAATACTTAGTGCCATACCAGCATCTTGGACTAACTTGTCTTTAGATTTTGCTTTTACCAAAGCCTTGCCTAGCACAAACATTCCACCAATTAAGTGGAGCGCATGCAAAAGGGTAAAGAGATAAAAAAATGCATTGGCAGGATTAGAACTTAAATAAATCCCTGCACCATTCAGTATTCTCCAGGCATAAAATTGTCCGATTAGAAAAAGCGTTGTTAGACCAAAACCGATCCATAGCAATTTAGTTTGAAGCGCTGGATTGCCTTGGGTGGTATGCGCTTTTTGAAGCACGACACTGCTTAAAATAAGAACGGCAGTATTAAACCAAAGTATATCTGGATCGCTCACTCTCACCCAATCCGGGAACGTAGATCTTTCAGCATAAATAATCATAAACAATAAGAATAGACTCGTTGCTACTGCCATAAATACCCAGAGCCCTAGCTGTTTTGATGAGTAAGTCACAAACTTATCAGGCGCAGCAACGCTCTTATCAAGCCATGGCTTTTCACGAAGCTTGCTGACGAGAAAGATCCAAAACAGAATCGCTGCCAGCAGTAAGGAGAATAACAGGGTCGTATTCAATCTGTAGAAACTCCGTGGTTGCGTCCAGCCACGACACCATCACGCGGAGCAACAGTCTGCGGAACAAAATCAGCGGTCTCACCAGGAACACTATAATCGTAAGGCCATCTATACACTACAGGAAGATCATGCCCCCAGTTCCCGTGCTTTGCAGGAGTATCTGGTGTCTGCCATTCAAGGGAAGTTGCATTCCATGGATTCCCACCTGAGGGCTTTCCATACTTCAGGCTCCAAAAAATATTAATAAAAAATAACAATTGAGATACAGCGGTGAATATTGCAGCGATCGTTATAATTTCATTGAGGGTATAAGCTGACTCAGGAATAAAGTCAGAACCGTATGCGAAGTATCTTCTTGGCACTCCAAGGATACCAATATAGTGCATGGGCAGATAAACCACATAAGTACCTATTAACGTACACCAAAAATGAATCTGGCCGAGTCTCTCGTTAAACATCTTGCCAGATAATTTTGGATACCAGTGGTAGAGGGCCGCAAAGATAACAAGGATTGGGGATACGCCCATCACAAGGTGAAAGTGACCAATCACAAAGTAAGTATCTGAGAGCGGCAAGTCAACGGTTACATTTCCAAGAAACAAACCGGTTAATCCACCATGCGTAAATGTAAAGATAAAGCCAATGGCAAAAAGCATGGGCACGGTCAATTTAATGTTTCCCTTCCACAGTGTTAATACCCAGTTATAGACTTTAAGTGCTGTTGGCACAGCAATAATTAGGGTTGTTGTGGCAAAGAAGAATCCAAAATAGGGGTTCATACCACTGACGTACATGTGGTGTGCCCAAACAACAAAAGAGAGCCCACCGATTGCTACAATCGCCCATACCATCATACGGTAGCCAAAGATATTTTTTCTCGCATGCACTGCCAAAACATCAGAAACAATACCAAAGGCAGGCAATGCAACAATATATACTTCAGGGTGTCCGAAGAACCAGAATAAGTGCTGGAAAAGTATCGGGCTTCCGCCGTTGTAATCGTTCGCCTCACCCATAGAGAGCATCTCAGGCATAAAGAAGCTGGTACCAACAAGTTGATCAAGAAGTGTCATGATCGCAGCCACAAGCAATGCTGGGAATGCTAACAGACCTAATATAGTCGCTACAAAAATACCCCAAATTGATAAGGGCATTCTCATCAAGGTCATACCTTTACATCTCGCTTGTAGGATCGTTGTTACATAATTAAGTCCGCCCATAGTAAAGGCTATGATAAATACAGCCAGTGAGAGCAACATTAATGTAATGCCGCCATTTACGCCGGGGGTTCCCTCAGAAATTGATTGCGGCGGATACAATGTCCACCCAGCTCCGGTAGGGCCACCATCTATAAAAAATGAAGACATCAATATGATCACTGAGAGCAAAAAGAACCAGTAGCTCAGCATATTCAAAAAGGGAAACACCATATCCCTTGCACCAAGCTGAAGGGGAATTAGATAGTTACCAAAGCCACCAAGCAACAATGCAGTTAGCATGTAAACAATCATGATCATGCCATGCATGGTTACCAGCTGATAATACTCAGTAGGATCAACAAAATGAAAAACATCGGGAAATCCTAGCTGAAGCCTAAAGATGCTAGAAAGCACCATGGCGACAAGGCCCGTAAAAATTGCGGTGCCACCGTATTGGATGGCAATGACCTTATGGTCCTGACTCCAAATATATTTAGTAATAAACGATTGTGGATCATGATGCTCTTGTTCATGATCTCTATCTGCTATTGAAACGTATGCCATATTTAACTCCGATTTCTAATTCGCTTCTTTTAAAGTATTTATGTACGCAACTACATCATTGAAGTCTTCTTCGTCTCTAAGGATATCTGACATCAGTTGCATTTGTTCGCCAAACATATCTGCCTCATGGTAGCCACGCACTCTATTTTGATAATTATGTAATTGAGTCACCAGATACCAGTCTGAGGTATCAACAAGACTTGGAGCGCCTTGTGACCATATGCCTTGACCATCATCGCCATGACAAGCCGAGCAAGTGGTATAAATCTCTGCACCCCTGGCTGTATCGCCTGTTACCGTCGACTCACTATACACAGCAGGCAAGCTTGCTACGTAAGCAGCAACATCGCGGATCGCCTGATCATTGGCGAGCATTGCCATCATAGGCGCCATAGTTCTTCCGTAAACGTCATCCTCATGCGCGCCTCTCACACCTTCCTTAAAGTACCTCACCTGTCTTTCAACATACCAAGCATCGAGTCCATTAATATCTGGAGCATTAAGTGCCTGCAAGCCTTGTCCATCAGCGCCATGACAGGCTGAGCAGACCGCATATGCGCCTTGGCCAGCAATGAGGTTTGGTTCAGGTCGATCAAGGACCTCTTGAAATGTGGGATAACCGTCCAACCATGTCTCATAGCTCTCTTGGTCTTCAACTACGACTCGACCTCGCATTGCAAAGTGTGCAACGCCACATAATTCTTCACATAAAATCTCGTAAGTACCTTCTCTGATAGGGTCTGCCCACATGTAGGTAATCATGCCTGGCACTAGGTCCATCTTCACCCTAAATTGCGGAATGGCAAAATCATGAAGCACATCTTTTGAGCGAAGTAAAAATTTTACTGGCTGATCTACCGGAATATGGAGAACATTGCTATCAACCAATACATCGTCTCTACCAGCAGGATCCTCCGGATCCATACCAAAAGGATTATTAACATCAATATGACGAATATCAACATTGCCAAATACAGCGTCTTCACCAGGATGCCTAAAAGTCCAGTACCACTGCTGACCAACAACCTCAACTTCAGAAGCATCTTCAGGTGGCTCGACGAAATCACCCCAAACAAAGAGCCCAGGAATTAAAAGGGCAGCAACACCCACAGTCGTAAAGATGGTTAACCAAGTTTCTAGCTTATGGCTTTCGGGCTCGTAGTCAGCACGTTTATCAGGGCTATATCTATATTTATAAATGCAATAAGCCATAAAAAAGTTTACGGCTATAAACACAAGACCTGTAATTAGAAAAGTTATATCGACAGTAGTATCAATCGCGCCCCAATCTGCAGCAATCTCAGTAAAATACCAAGGGCTCCAAAAGTGAAAAATTATTGTTCCTACGACAAGTAAAATAATGGCATATGCTACGACCATATTTGTTTCCTATGTTTGATAAGAATGTTTTCTTAAAATTTAGATAAAAAACTTATAAAATTTGGTGTCATTCTAGCAGAAAGGAAGCCATAAATTAACCTTAAAATAGCCTTTCTTGAGTGATTCTTTTAATCAAAAAAAATGGAAGGGAAAGCTTAAATAAATTACTCTCAATTAGATTGCTAGATACGATTTTTCGGATATTCTTAGCCAGCCCTTGGATTGGCTCATGAAGCCTTGATAACTTGACCAAACCTTTGCCGATTGAGCATCTCTGGCAATAAGCTCCTCGATCACCTCATGTGTTAATTTTTCTAATTGGTTGAGCACGTCTCTGGGAAAGCTCAATATCTCGACATCCTCATTATTTATTAACTGACTTAGAGATCTTGCATTTCTTGCATTATATTCAGAGATCATATCTAAATTAGCTGCTTGACAAGCAACGCGGACAATAGCCTGGAGATCAGAGGGAAGATCCTCATAAGCACTCTGGTTAATAATGCATTCCATGATCGGTCCCGGCTCATGCCAACCAGGATAATAATAATACCTTGCAGCCTGATGCAGTCCAAATGCGATATCGTTATAGGGCCCTACCCATTCGGTCGCATCGAGTACACCTGTGCTCAATGCAGTAAAAAGCTCTGCCCCGGGCAAGGTCACAGGAACGCCGCCGGCTCTTCGTAAAACCTCGCCACCAATGCCTGGCAATCGCATTCTCAGTCCAATTAAATCCTCGATGGTATCTATTCGCTTGTTAAACCAACCTCCCATCTGAACACCGCTATTTCCTGCCGGAAATGGAATGACGCCAAAGGGCTCATAGACCTCAGTCCAAAGCTCTAAGCCACCACCATAATAAATCCATGCATTAACCTCATGAGCATTCATGCCAAAGGGCACAGATGAAAAGAACTGAACAGCCTCTGCTTTTCCTCGCCAATAATAAGCGCCGGAATGCCCCATTTCGATTGACCCTTGTGAGACAGCATCAAAAACCTCAAAGGGGGGGACAAGCTCATTAGCAGCGTAGAGCTCGATTCTTATTCTTCCCTGACTTGCATCCTCAATGTAACGCTTGAGGTTTAAAGCACCGGCCCCTAGACCAGGAAAATTTGGCGGCCATGTGGTTGCCATACGCCAATTAAAATATTCATCGGTTGGAGCATTTACCCCTATGTGATTTGGCTTAGAGCAAGCATTAAGGGATCCAATGGTCCCTAGTTTGATTAAGTCTCTTCTGTTCATTATGTTTTATAGTAGCAAAGCCCAGTAAAATAGTATTATGAATTCAGTTATACAAAAGGTTAAGTTTGCCAAAGTCACAGTCAATGACTCGGTAATCTCTGAGGTCAATGATGGCATTTTGATTCTTGTAGGATTTAGCAAATACGATGATTATTCTGTGATAGATGAGTACATAAAAAAACTAACCTCCTTGAGATTGATGCATGATAACGAGGGTAAGACCAACTTAAATATCATAGATGCCCAGATTCAGGTTATGGTCGTTCCTCAATTTACTCTTGCTGCAAATTTAAAAAAAGGGCTTAGGCCAAGCTTTGATAACGCTATGGACCCTCAAAGCGCTCAGTTTTTTTATCAGACTCTGATTGATAGGCTTAATCTACTTTTGGGGTATCAAGTTGCAGAGGGTAGTTTTGGCTCGCATATGGAGATCAATCTTTGTAATGATGGGCCTATGACATATTGTTTAGATGTTTAAATATAATTGAGAAATTAGAGTTTTTCTGTATATGATGTATTTCATAAGATAATTTAGGAGAGATTATGCCTGGACTTGGAGGAATAAGTATGTGGCAGTTACTGATCATCTTGGTCATCGTAATTTTGATTTTTGGCACTAAAAGGCTTAAAACTTTAGGGGGCGATCTTGGGGGCGCTCTAAAAAGCTTCAGAAAGGCAATGGACGACAAAGACGGCCAAGAAGAAAAAAAAATTGAATCTTCAAATCAAGATGCAAAATTTGAAGAGCACAAAGAAAAAGAAAGCTCGAGCAAATAATGTTTGATGTTGGCTTTTGGGAGGTGATGCTCATTCTCATCATGGGTCTATTATTCTTGGGGCCTGAGAAAATGCCTAAAATTGCATCTCAACTTGGCAGATGGGTAAGCAAAGCAAGAAGAACAGCTACGCAATTAAGATACCAATTAGAGAGGGAAGTAGGTACGCATGTTGAAAAGCCCCCAATCTATACACCACCACCGAGAACAGCAACCTATACTCCTCCAGCTGGACCGCAAAAAAAACAACAAACCCTCGACAATCAAAACAAATCTCAGGAAGGCTCTGAAAATGCGTCCTCGGAAAATCCCTAGTTCATTGTCAGCATGTCAGAAAACTCAATAGCTCCTGAAGAACCAGCCCCACAAGAGGAGCAAACACTGCTTTCACACCTTATTGAGCTGAGATCACGAATCATGAAAGCTTTTATTACAACATTGGTCATCTTTGTGTGCTTGGTACCCTTTGCACAAGAAATATTTTCATTAGTTGCCAATCCTTTAATGAGTCAGCTTCCAGAAAATGCAACAATGATTGCAACGCAAGTTGCCTCTCCTTTCTTAACGCCCTTTAAGACTACGTTCTTTGTCGCCTTATTTATTGCGATGCCAGTCGTCATTTTCCAAGTATGGGGATTTATCGCCCCAGGCCTTTATAAAAATGAAAAAAAATTTGCACTGCCCATGTTGGTTTCAAGTATCTTACTTTTTTATCTTGGTATCGCCTTTGCTTATTACGTTGTGTTTCCATTAATGTTTGGTTTTTTTGCAGCAGCATCACCTCAAGGGGTAACCATGATGACTGATATTGGCGCCTATCTGGACTTTATCCTGACACTGTTCTTTGCGTTTGGTATATCGTTTGAAGTTCCAATTGCCACAGTCATGTTAGTCAGCACAGGATTGCTTAAAGTGGATAAATTAAAATCTGCAAGGCCTTATGTATTTTTAGGTGCATTTGTAATCGGTATGTTTTTAACGCCGCCAGATGCTATCTCGCAAACCCTACTCGCAATACCCGTATATTTACTTTATGAAGTAGGGATTCTATTATCTAGTATTATCTCTAAATCAAAAGAAGAGGCAGCAAACAATGAATAATAGCTTTTTTGGACATCCTATTGGATTAAGAACACTCTTTTTAACCGAGATGTGGGAACGAATGTCCTACTATGGCATGCGCGCATTGTTGGTGCTGTATATGACCGGTACAGTCACGGGCATTAATCCTGGGCTTGGTTTAAGTGCCATTGATGCTAATTCTATTTATGGAATCTACGTCGGTTTAGTTTATCTTATGGTTGTCCCTGGCGGATGGATCGCAGACAACATACTTGGTTATCAAAAAGCTGTTCTTGTTGGAGCAATCATCATTACGCTTGGGCATTACACTCTGGCTCTTCCTTTTACCCAAACTTTTTTCTTGGGCTTGATTTTAGTGGTTTTGGGAACTGGTCTTCTTAAAGGAAATATCTCTACGATAGTAGGTCAGCTTTATGAGGGCAGAGATGACAAAAGAGATTCGGGTTACACCATTTTTTATATGTCAATCAATATTGGCTCCATGCTTGGTTTTGCCATTTGCTCCTATTTAGGCGAAAAGATTGGCTGGCATTGGGGTTTTGGTGCTGCAGGCATTGGTATGACTTTTGGAGTTATACAGTTTATTAAAACGCGCCATTTGCTCGGTCAAGCAGGTCTGAATCCCAATGATATGGAGGACGAAAGAAGGAATCGATTAACCAAGTATATGAATGTATCGCTGGTTGCAATGTTTTTAGTCATAATTGCTGGTTTACTTGGAATTTTTACTGTTGATCCAAGAAGCTTCGCCGAAAATTTTGCATATTTCTTAACGGCTGTTGCAGGAATTTATTTTTTCTACCTATTCTTCTTTGCCGGCCTCAATTACAAAGAAAGAAAAAATCTATTTTTGCTTTTATTCCTTTTTATTGGCGCGGTCGCTTTTTGGTCAGGGTTTGACCAGTCAGCGAGCTCCTTGAGTATGTTTGCAAGAGACTACACGAGCTTAGATGTAAACGGTTTTACTATGCCTGTTGGATGGCTTCAATTTTTTAATCCAATGTTTGTGGTAATTTTTGCACCCATTTTTGCAGGACTTTGGTCTAATTTAGCACTCAGAAATCTCAATCCCTCATTACCATTAAAATTTGCCATCGGGGTTTTCTTTATGGCTATAAGTTTTATTGTGATGGTTTATGCGACTGGTCTTGCTATGGAAAATGCCCCTGTAGGAATGCAGTGGTTGGTCATTACATACCTGCTTCATACCTGGGGTGAGCTAGCACTATCACCTATAGGGCTCTCAGCATTCTCACGCTATGCTCCAAAAAAATATATTGGTCAGATGTTTGGGCTTTGGTTTCTTGCCAGTGCCATCGGTGGTGTATTGGCTGGCCTCTTAGGAGGGGATGCTTTAAATGAAGGATTAGAATCCATAGAGCCTGTTTTTAGCTTTATGATTCAGTATTACTTTATTATCGCAGTAGCCTTAGTTGTACTGTCTTTCTTTGTTAAGCCTGCAGAGGAAGACTAAATTTTAGATTGCTAAAATAATTGAAAAAAGTATAAATGCTCCATAGTACCCATGAGCTTTAAATGACTTAAAGTAAGCAGATCTTTTTTTCTGTGCAAACTGATTTTGAAGATAGATTAAAAAAATTGAAGCTATTGCAATTAAAGCATAATAGATATGCTCTAACTCATTTAGATATCCAACGTAACTCAGCCCAAGCAAGAATAGCACCATTAATGCCATCATCGTGATGTTTGCATATTTGCCAAACAGGATTGCCGTTGAATTTACTCCAACCTTTAGATCATCCTCTATGTCGACAAGAGCATATGCGGTGTCATAAGCTACGATCCAAAAAAAGGTGACCAAATAAAGGACCCAGCCCTCAAAAGGCACGAAACCATGATAGAAAACGTAAGCCATCGGTACACCCCAAGCAAAAGCAAGCCCCAGTACAGCTTGAGGAGCTCTTAAAAATCTTTTGCAAAGAGGATAAATAATGGTTAAGCAAGCACCAATCAATGCAAATCTAAATACCGCTATACCAAGCATCGCTGCGATGATTGCTGCTATTAACATCAAGAAAAGAAAAAAGATAAGTGCTCGAGATGGCACTATTCTTCCTGAGGCTAGAGGTCTAAACTTTGTCCTTTCAATATGAATATCTATTTTTCTATCAAAAAAATCATTTATAACGCAACCCGCAGAACGCATAATAAATGTACCTAAAAAAAATAAGGACAATTCGTACATTTGAACTGCACCATTCGAAGCTAGCCACAGTGCCCAGTAAGCTGGCCATAAAAGCAAAAAGGTACCGATGGGCTTATCAAAACGTATTAATTGTAAGTAGTCATTCATAAGGTTTAAGCAAGCAAGTATTCGGAATCAGCTGAATACCATCGATCAATAACTTCATCAGTGGCTCGAGGGGCATCTATTTTTAATTGATTCGCAATGTCTTTAGCTTGATGAGCGAGATGTATATGTTCGCTGATATCTGCTACCTGAAATTCAATGGACCCCGATTGTTGCGTTCCAAATATATTTCCTGGCCCTCTTAACTTAAAGTCCTCTTCGGCAATGATAAATCCACTTGTGTTAGAACGAATGATTTCCAGACGTTTTTTTACTTTATCTGAAATAGGTTTTTTATATATCAAAATGCAATAGGAAGATTGATCTCCTCTTCCTACTCGACCCCTAAGCTGATGGATTTGTGCTAGACCCATTCTTTCTACTCCCTCAATAATCATGCAATTTGCATTTGGAACATTAACACCTACCTCAATTAAGGTTGTGGCTACTAAAATACTGATTTGATTCTTTATAAACAGATCCATGATTTTGTCCTTTTTTTCTGATGCAAGCTTTCCATGGATAAGCGCAATCTTTTGTTTCGGCAATAAAGTCTTTATATTATTAAATATCTCTTCAGCAGCAAGCGCATCAATGGCTTCAGATTCACTAATAATCGGTGACACCCAATATATTTGTGAATTATTTGCGAGAATATTTTTTTCTAAGCTTTCAACCAAGTTAGCTCTTTTATCCTCAGAGATAACCGACGTATCAATCGACTTTCTTCCCTGGGGAAGCTCTTCAATAGTAGAGATGCTCATATCTGAAAAAAGCGTT
>JAURFX010000030.1 GCA_030834065.1 Gammaproteobacteria bacterium | reverse complement strand
GTTTCGACCTCTAATAAAGCCTCTTCGATAGTCTTGTCAAACTCCTTAATTTCATTTTTGAGAATTGAACGACAATTCGGTTTATTGCCATCTAAATGAAGCCAGTCAATAGACGCATCTGGATTGTTAAGTTTTTTATGTAGCAGGAGTGCCACTAGGCGTTATCCTTTTCCTCATATGTACTTGCTTTGGTACAGTCGTAATCTAAATCGGTGCATGTCTGATTCTCATGACTACTTTGAACAAAAGGCACAAAGGGAACGCACCCTGAAAGCATAAAAAAAAGACAAAAGATTTTTTTCATATTATTACCAATAATAGTTACTATATCTGTTATTGCAGCTATTATGGTAACCATATCGCTCATATTGTTCATCACAATAGTCTTGTCCGGCTTTGATTAATAAACCAATGACTACAACACCTCCAACTACGAGGAGGGTAGTATTGATACGATCTTGTGTAGGATCTGTCCCACTTCCTTCTTCAATGATTCGGCCGTATCTGAATACCTGATAATTAAGATTCTCTGTTTCAACGCCACAATGCTTTTGCCCTTGATCCCATAACCCCTTGTAGACATTACCTTGATCAGATGTATAGACACCATTGCCATGAAATTGTCCGTTTAATAAAGTTCCAACATAACTTGCATTATTGCTGAACGAGTCAGTAATTTGACAATTACAGGATCCATCATTCGTGCTGCTTGTTTCGCAATAATCTAAAAGGGCGCATGCATCAGGCTTGAATTGTGGAAGTGCATCACAAGTATTATTCAACCAAACCTGATCAACCATTGGTATGCCAACTGTTGAGATACTGCATCCACCTAAAACAAGCAATAAACTTAGTAAGCTAAATATTATCTTTTTAATTATCATTCAATCAGTGGTTTTGCAGTAATGAATTCCATCCTAGCATCCTGCCTGGGTATAAATTTTTGAGCTCTCCCTGAATTTACTTCAGCTATATATAAATTATTATTCTCATCCACACTCATACCATGGACATTCCACATACCTCCTGGCCACTCTCCCATACTCCCCCATGAATAGAGAAATTCACCGTCCAGTGAATACTTAAGAATTTTATTCGTAGCATAGTCAGCAACCCAAAGATACCTGTCCTCAGAAATGTAAAGATATTGAGGAACAGAATAGGGACCCGTTGAAAAATCATAGAGAAAATTACCATCCATATTAAATACCTGGATTCTTCTATTGCTTCTATCGGTCACAAATAAACGATCGGATGCATAATCTAGAACAACTCCATGAACAGCATTAAAGTATCCTGGTCTTGTCTCATTAGGTGGAATTCCTTCCTGGCCCCAAGATGTAATGTATTCGCCATCGGATGAAAATTTAACTATCCTTGAGTTTGCATATCCATCAGCAACAAACATGGTACCATCGGGCGCCCAAGTCATAAAAGTTGGACGATTAAAATGATTTGCATCATTACCGGGAACACCAGGCTCACCCATAGTTCTTAAAAGCTCAGACCCATCATTTGAAAACTCATAAATGACATGGTGCCGATCGTCAATGACCCAGATATGTTTTTCTGGATCATAGGGATTGATGGTTATTGAATGAGGCCTACGAAATAAGTGATCCCACTGTGACCAGTCTTCAATTATTTCTCCCCTTGAATTTACAACGACAATAATATGCTCCCATCGCGCATCCACACCAAGCGTACCCTGCCATTCTGACCAACCGTCCGGGCCTGTATTTCCAGGGCTTGTAATTGGCCCAACGGAGGCATTTCTAAAAGGAGTTCCAGTTACAGGATAAGATAAGCTTGGTCCAACTTCTGGATAAGGGACTTCTCTTGGTCTTTCAAGTTCTGGTAGTTCTCCACGCATGATAAGGAAAACTCGATTCTCCGATTCTGCAAAAATTCCTTGCATAGCACCCCAAGTCCAGCCCGCATGATTATCAAAATCAGATAACGGGAGTGGCCAATTAGGATCAACCTCATAGGGACCGGTGTGATCCTGTCCACCAATTTGTCCGCCTACGGCCGCAAGGGTTACCTCAGAACCCTTAGGCATTACAAAGAAAAGGTAGCAAAATATGATAAATATAATTAGTATGAAAACGAGTAAATTTTTATTCATATATGTATTTTTTGTATTTACTTAAGTTAATCATAAATGTCCATAATTCGCCACATCAGAGATATAAGGAAATAAAATGGGTACCTATACTTTAAGTATTGATGGGGATTTACGAACCGTAGAATGTGATGATGATACACCGCTTCTTTATGTCTTAAGAGATGAGCTAGGCTTAGATAATCCAAAATTTGGTTGTGGCCTTGCACAGTGCGGAGCATGTTCAGTTTTGCTTGGACAAATGCCCGTGAGGTCGTGCTCCATTCCTATCTCGGCTATTACGGATCAAATTACAACCATTAAGGGTATTGGCACTCCAAATAATCCACATCCAATCCAGCAAGCGTTCATTGATGAACAAGCGATGTTTTGTGGTTATTGCATGAACGGTTGGGTCATAGAGGCAGTTTCATTTTTAGCGCAAAACAACAACCCAAGTGAGGATCAGATAAGAAGACGATTTGCAAACCTAAAATGTAGATGTGGATCTCACTCTGCAATCATCAAAGCAATCATTCGAGCATCTGAAATGATATGATGCAAATAAATTTAAATAGAAGAAAACTTCTAAAGACATCCGGAGCACTCACGGTATGGTTTTCATTGCCTGATGCTATCAAAGCTCAGGAAAGCCATTCATACAGGGGCCCGTCTCCCGCACAGCTTGATAGTTTTATCCGAATAGATAGTCAAAATCAAGTTGAAATCTTCTTCGGTAAGATGGATATGGGACAAGGAGTCAACATCGCCATCGCACAAATGGTAGCCGATGAGCTTGACGCTCCTTTAGAAAATATTAATGTGATTATGGGCGATACCTTACTCACTGTGAATCAGGGTGGTGGCAGTGGGAGCACTGGTATTGAGCTTGGATCAAAACCTATTGTGCAGGCCGCAGCTGAGGCAAGAAGATTTATTATTAATCATGCAGCAAGAAGGTTTGGCTTACTTCCGCAACAAATTTTATTAAGGGATGGAATGGCGGTGAGCGCACTGGATGTGAATCAATCGTTGTCCTATGGAGAGCTACTATTGAATGGATATTTTGATATTAAACTTAATTGGAACGGTGTATATGGGAACGGCTTAGATGTCTCTAGTCTTGCTATCCCTAAAACAAGCGATCAATACTCTGTTGTTGGAAGTTCCTTTCAAAGACCTGAAATAGCAAATATTGTTTATGGGAATTTTAAATTTATCACCGAAGTTAAGATTCCTGGTATGTGGCATGCACGAATAGTTAGACCGCCCCATGCTGGAGCTGAAATTATTGAAATAGATATTGACAGTATTTCTGATATAGCCAATACCGAATTAATTAGGCAGGGCAACTTCCTCGCTGTAATCGCCCCAAAGGAATGGCATGCGATTAAAGCACTAAATGCACTTCAAGTAAATTGGACAGAACCTCGGGACCTTTTTCCTGAGCAAGATGAATTATATGAATATATACAAAATGCAATTGTTGCTCGCAGGTCATCAGGTGGTGCGAGGGAGCCCGATGTTGAGCCTGATGAATCTGGATTTAACAATGCAATTCAATACGCGACGAATGTAATTACAGCAAGCTATGAATTTCCTTATCAGTCGCATGCCAGTATGGGGCCCGCTTGTGCAGTATGTGATGTCAGAGATGACAACATTATTCTTTATACGGCAACACAAAAACCCCATTATGCGGCTCAGGGTGTCGCAAGATTGTTGGGATATGATGAAGATCAAGTGCGAGCGATTTGGGTTGCGGGTCCAGGGAGCTATGGAAGGAATGATTCAGGCGACTGCGCCCTCGATGCTGCATTAATTTCAAAACTAAGTGGTCGACCTATAAGGCTGCAGGGTATGAGGCACGATGGTACGCAGTGGGATCCCAAGGCCCCAGCTTCGGTGCATCAAGCGACAGCTGGATTTAATTTAAATGGCGAGGTTATTGCTTTTAAATTCTTATCTAAGGGTTTTTCTGCAGGAGACATTGAAAGCAATGAAAGTAATCCCCAACATAGTTATGCTGGAATGCAAACTGGTTTAGCAATCGATCATACACCAAGATTTTTAAATCCCTCAGACCGTTATGACTTTCCTAATGAAGTTAGATATTGGGAGACAATATTACCTCCTCTTGATCGTGCTTCACCCCTAAGAACGTCTCATCTTAGAGATCCTCTTGGTCCTCAAATTCATTTTGCTAGTGAATGCTTTATTGATGAAATGGCTTACGCTGTCAGTCAAGATCCAATCGCATTTCGATTAAGATATTTAAATGAAGAGAGAGATAGAGGTGTGCTTATTTCTGTATCAGAGAGGTATGCATGGCAACCAAGAGTCGCTGCAAGTCAAATCCAGCAAAATTCAAATTTAGTATCAGGTCGGGGTGTTGCATATACTAGAAGAAATAACACCGTTGTAGCCGTCATTTGTGAGGTTGATATCAATCTTACTTCAGGAAGGATCTATCCCAGGAAGTTTGTGATCGCTTCTGACCAAGGCCTGATTATCAATCCATTATGGTTGAGAAGAACCATTGAGGGCAATATTTTGCATGGCATCAGCAGATCTTTATTGGAGGAGGTTTCATTTAGCTCCCAGCATGTGACAAGTAATGATTGGTTGAGTTATAGGACTATCAATATTGACCTATGTCCAGAGGAGATAGACATTATTCTGTTAAATAATGTTGATCTGCCTCCCTATGGCGCGGGTGAACCATCTATAAGGGCTGTGACCCCAGCCATTGCAAATGCTGTTTTCGATGCTATCGGGGTCCGCTTGAGAAGGGCACCCTTTACACCTGAAAGGGTACTTGATGCATTAGCGCAAACTTAAGTTTAGCTGGTTGATATTTCTAAGTTCTTCAAGATTATAAATTTGATCGATTAGTTTATTTGCATTAGACAATTTCAGCGAAGAGTAAGACAAGTTATCTTGAAATTTTGCAATAATTTCTGGCTTAGAAAGAGGTTCATGCCTACCTCCCTTTAGGCAATGTTTGCTGTATTCTTTAATTTGACCTGAGCTTAATTGAACAAAAATTTTAGCGATATATTCTTTAGGGTAGGGATCATTAGGATTAATTTTATATTTTATTTTATTAGCGGTTCTTATAATCTCTTTGTCAGACAAATAAAGCTCTGAAAAAGAATTCAGATTCAATTTATTATGATGAAGCGCTAGCGCCATGCAAAAAGGAGTACTAAATTTTGCGGCATATTCATTGGGTGGATTTTGCTTTAATTTAAGCGGTTCCCAAAGCCGATGAACGGTTCCCTCTCCTACATCGCAGATTATTTTATCAACTTCATTTAAATTAATTTCTTTTGAAGCTTGCAAGCAACAATCGATAAATGGATGTGTCATTGTCCCGCTAGGATATGCCTTAATTGCCGTATTAATTGAAATCCACTTATGACCAA
Source organism: Gammaproteobacteria bacterium (assembly GCA_030834065.1). Lineage (GTDB taxonomy): Bacteria > Pseudomonadota > Gammaproteobacteria > Steroidobacterales > Rariloculaceae > JAURFX01. Next base: position 9,167 of record JAURFX010000030.1, on the reverse strand, counting down.
AATCTTCCGTCAATATTTCATAATTTTGGTTCGTGCCGTTTGAAAATGCGAAGAAAACTCCATGATCGCCATCGATTGATTTTTCTGGTCCTGTAAATCCAGCCTGTGCCAGCAAGCTTGCCCTGATTCCTGATTGGGCAGCCCATCCTGCGTGCAGTCTTTTTGTTGATGAGCCATCACTAAGGTATTCAATTATGCCTGAACACATACTAGCAGCTATCCCTATGGCATTTACCATCTCTTTAGGCCTAAGATGCAACAATGCACTGCAAGCCATTGTTGACGCTAAAGTACCTAGAACGGAGGTTGGATGGAATCCCCTTTGATGAACCGTGGTACCCGTTATCTGTCCAAGCCGACACATGACCTCATGGCCAATAGATAAAGCTCTCATAATATCTTTACCTGAAGCATTAGTCATATGACCCAATGAGAGAATCGCAGGCGTGATGACAACGCCTGAATGCACCGGACAACCCTCAAAACTTGAATCAAAATCTTCTCCATGGGCGTTTGTGCCATTGATTAGAGCGGCAGAATAAATATCTGCACCATCTTGAAATCCCCAAATCGGGATATTTCCTGATCCACCCTGTTGACTGGTACGAAGCAAGCTCTCTGTATAGCTGCTTTTGGCTGCAGCTAATGCACAGCCAATAGTGTCCAAGGTTATATTTTTAGTTACACTAACCATAGCACTGGGTATCTTTTCAGGCTTAATCACCGAAACAAGTTCAGCCAACTTTACGCTAACGACTTCTTTTGAGCTCATGATAAGTAGAAATTAAAATAAAAACGGCAGCAAGTAGCAAAAATATCAAACAGATTGTGTCATCAAAGAAGATGGATATATCACCCCCAGACAAAACTATAGATCTTCTGTAATTAGATTCAATCATATAGCCTAAAACCAAACCTAAGATTAGAGGTAAAACAGGAAATTTAAGTACACGCATTATGACTCCAAAAATTCCTATAAATAGGACAAGCCAAAGATCAATTAAGCTATTATTAATTGTATAAATTCCAGTAAAAACAGTGATATATATAAAAACAATAAGTATATTTCTAGGTTTTCTTACAAACCACAAGCATAACGGTAGTATTAGTTTTCCAATGAAATAAAGCATAAATACTGCAGCAAGCATGCCGGTATATAAATTGAAAACTATGTCAGAGTTTTCAGCAAAGAGAAGGGGCCCCGGACTGATTCCATGAATCAATAAACCACCTAAAAGGATTGCGGCAGAATTTGAACCAGGAATACCAAAACTTAATACTGGAATGATTGCTGTAGAAGCCACAGTGTTGTTTGATGTCTCAGGTGCAGCAATACCTTCAGGCGATCCATTACCAAATTTTTCTGGGGAAGAGGACCACCTTTTTGCTTCATTATAGGATAAAAAAGATGCAATACTTCCTCCTGCACCTGGGATAATTCCCTCGACAATACCTACAATACTTCCAATCAGTTGTGATTTTGCTAATTGCATTTTTTCTTTGAAATTTGGCAACACAACTTTAGAGAAAGAGATAGGTTTTATTTGGGTGTTTTGCATTGATTGAATAAGTATCTCTGACATGGCAAACAAACCAACCATCACGATAATCGGCTTTATTCCCTCTAATAAGTCAGGACTATTAAATGTAAATCTTTGGACGCCTGTTACCGGATCCGATCCTATGGTGGCTAGCAGTAAACCCATGAGACCGGAACAGATTCCCTTAAAAATAGAACCTGATGACAATGAGACAATAACGCTTACACCAAGTATACCTAATCCGAAATAAGACATTGGAGTAAAGTTTAAAGCTAGCCTCGAGAGCGGTTCAGTAAAAAAAATCAGAACAAACACACCAACTATGCCGCCTACGATTGCAGAGTATAGTGAGATTCCAAGTGCCTTTGACCCAAATCCAAGTTCGTTCATTTTATAGCCGTCAATGACTGTTGCAGCAGCAGCATTAGTTCCCGGGGTATTTATCAGGATAGCGGGTATTGATCCACCGTATTCAGCACCAAGATAAGTTGACGCTAAAAGTATGACAGAAATTGCAGGATCCATCCCATAAGTAATGGGAAGCATGAGCGCCATACTGATTGAGGGTGAGATGCCGGGTGTTGCGCCACCCATAATGCCCCATGAAACACCAATTATGGCTGATCCTAGAATGATCATAATTTCGATAAAGCCTAATTCAAATAAAAAGTTTATGAATTCCATAAGAGGGATAAATTTGTTCCAAAGATTAAAATAAATATAAGGCTATAGACTGCACTGCCTATGGCCGAATAAAGGACTGCCTTGCTAAGTTTCATTTGTGCAACTAGTTTTAATAAGATTGTCAGAAGAATGAAAGAAGAGATGACATACCCTAAACGCTCAACCATAAGAATAAAAAATCCACCTGCCAATAAAATACAAACAGGGTTGACGAGGTTTTGAGAGAGCATAGGGAGGTGAAAATTTGACTCTTTAGATATGACAACTCCTCCTTTAATTATTAAAACCAAGGAGCAAAACATAAGTAATAGTGAATAAATTTTTGGCAATCCGGTTGCACCCACTTCATCACTTAAAAAACTATCTGGTATTAAATTCGACCCCAAAAAAAATAGACTGGCAAGCGTTAAAAAAACTATCCCACCAAGGATATCTCTCATCAAAACATTCCTAGTTGAGTAAATGTTTGCTGTGTATTAGAAATAAATTCATCAACCATGGTATTGGCATCTACTGAATTCATATATGCAGGAACCAGTAATTGTTCTTCAAATTCAGAAACAAATTCCTCATTTGCTAGAAGTTGTTGTATGGCTCGATCCCAGATAGCATAAATCGATGGAGGAGTGTTAAGGGGTGCAGCCAGACCTCTAAATTTTTGAAGCTCAACGTTATAACCAAGTTCATTAAGAGTCGGTACATTTGGTAGGTTTAAATCTCTGGTACTACTGAGTATGGCTAATGGCTTAATTTGATTTGCATGCAATTGAGGTTCTAGTTCTTGGTACTCACCAATCCCAATATCCAGTGTGCCATTTAATATATTTAGCAGAAGCTCTCCACCCCCATCATGCGTTATGATGGCGGCATTACTCCCTGAGATACTTTTCAATTGCTCAAGGGCTATTCTTTCAAGCGAGGCAGGATTTGCTGCGCCCCAGCTGTAGCGTCGATTTGTATCTTCTAAAATATCTTTGAGTTCATTTATCGGGTTGTTAATGCTGGTATAGATGATCTCCTGATCATAAAAAATATTTACCATTGGATCCAAATTGGAGTAGTTGGTTGAAGAGTTCGTTAATAACGAGGTAAGAATATAGGTAGGCGTAGTTGCATAAAATATACTGCCATCTGGATTGCCGTTTGCAACCCTTGCGACAGCTCTAATACCGCTTCCGCCCCTAACGTTTTCAATGACAAAGTTTGCATCCATGATGTCATCTAATTTGGTGATTAATTCTCGCAGAAAAACATCGCTACCCCCTCCAGGACTGGAATGAGTCACAATGGTAATTACATCATGAGGGTACTCAATTTTTTGCGACCATACAGGGTTCGTAAAAAATGTAATTATGGACAATTGAATTAAGAATTTCATCCGGATATCTTTGATGTATGATTGTTTAAACTCATCATACTATACAAATAAAATTTAAGAAAAATATGAAAAAACAAAGCTTCACAATAGTTCTTTATACAACTATGCTTTGTTTTGCAGCTCTCTACATGCCGCAACCCATACTTCCCGTCATTGCAGAATATTTTAACTTAGATATCACTAGCGCTGCTTTGGTCACATCGGTGACTATGATTCCGCTGGGTTTACTTCCAGTACTTTATGGGTTGCTTTTAAATAAGATCAAAATTCAACAGCTCTTGACTGGGTGTTTATTTTTTCTTGCTCTAGCTACTTTATTAATTGCATTGGCAACTAATATACAAACAGTTCTTTTGGGACGATTTATTCAGGGATTGCTGCTCCCAGGTCTTTTCACCTGTTTGATGACTCTTGCAGGAAGAACCTCACCTTTTGATAGTGTTAAGAGAGCGATTAACTTTTACGTTTGTTTTAGTATCTTAGGTGGATTCAGTGGGCGAATGCTATCAGGTTTATTCTCATATTTTTTTAGTTGGAATACTGCATTTTATTTATTATCTTTTCTACTCTTAATTCAGTGGTTCTATTTTCTTTCTATAAACAAGCAATCTAGAAATTCATCTCAGCTAATTGAAGTTGCTAACTTGATGTCAGTGATTAAGAGCAAAACGAATGCTGACAGCTTTATTTATATTTTTTTAGTTTTCTTTTTATTTGCATCGCTACTTAATTTTATTCCCTTTCGGATTGTAGAAATTACCGGCGAGCTCAATGAGTTTAACATTTCATTCATATACCTTGGGTATTTAGTCGGGGCATTGATCGCCTTTAAGTGTGAGTCGATTACGTGGTTTCTTGGCAGTGAAGGGAGGGCAGTATTTTTAGCACAAATCCTTTTGCTTCTTGCCTCTATGACAACATTGTTAGACTTATACTTAGCCTCCTTTATTGCTATTTTTATACTTTGTTTTGGTTTTTTCTTGTTGCATTCAGTCCTGTCAGCATTTTTAAATTTTCAAAATGAAAATTCTGATCGTTCACTGGTAAATTCTATGTATATTAGTTCTTATTATTTAGGTGGATCAATAGGTACGTTTCTTCCAGGTTTTATCTACAGAAACTATGACTGGAATACCTATATTGTTTTTATTTCAATGATTTGGTTTTTGTCATTAATCTTTTACTTAAAAGTTTTTCAAAAATAATAAGTTACTCATTTTTTTAACTTCGCCTATAATTATCGATTCTGAATTGAAGTAAAGATGACTAGTATTATTACAATTATGGATACCACGCTAAGAGACGGTGAGCAGACACCTGGTATTGCCTATACACCATCTGAAAAGCACCATATGTGTAAGTTTTTACTTGAAGAAGTAGGATTGGATCGTGTTGAGGTAGCCTCAGCTCGAGTTTCTCCCGGTGAACAGCAAGCTGTCAAAAGAATTTGTGAATGGGCAAAAAATAAAAACATCTTAGAAAAAGTTGAAGTCTTAGGTTTTTGTGATGGCAAACGAACAGTCGATTGGATGATAGAAGCTGGCTGTATAAAGCTTAACCTGTTAACTAAAGGATCAAGAAAGCACTGTGAAAGACAGTTGGGTCTTAGCTTGGAGGAGCATATTGATCAAGTAATTAAAACCGTAAATTATGCTCATGCAAATAATATTCATGTTGGAGTTTATCTAGAAGATTGGTCACGCGGCATTCAGGAGGATTTGGATTACGTTTTTAATTTAGTCTCTGCATTGCAGTCCTTAGGCATAAAAAAAGTTTATCTAGCAGATACTCTTGGCATACTTTCACCCAATCTTACTTTTGATCTAGTTCAATTAATGGTTCAGAGGTTCAAAGATATTAGTTTTGAATTCCATGGTCATAATGATTATGGCCTTGCCACGGCAAATGCACTTAAAGCTATTGAAGCAGGTGCGCAGGGTATTCATGTGAGTGTAAATGGGATGGGAGAGAGGGCAGGCAATACCTCGCTCGCTGAAATTGTTGTATGCATGAATGATTTAACAGCATTTAAAAATAATATTGTTGAATCAAAATTAAGTGCTATTTCTGAGCTTGTTGAGACATTTAGTGGAAAAACCATTGCATCCAATACACCGTTTGTAGGTGGCGATGTTTTTACTCAAACTGCAGGTATTCATGCAGATGGAGATGCAAAAGGCAAATTATATGAGGCAAATCTTATGCCTGAAAGATTTGGGAGAGTAAGGTCTTATGCGCTTGGCAAGCTTGCAGGCAAAGCCTCTGTCGATCATAACTTAAAACTTTTAGGAATTTCTTTGTCAGATGAGAATCGATCAAAGCTTTTAGAGCGAATTGTTGAGCTTGGGGATAAAAAGCAAAGCATTGCAACAGAGGACCTTTTAATGATTTTATCCGATATCCTAAAGAGACCCAAAGAGGAATCCATAAAGTTAAATGATTTTCAAGTTTCGATTCAATCCAAAGGTAAACCCAATGCGACCGTATCATTAAATATTTTTGGTATAGATGATCAGGCCTCAGCGGGGGGTGATGGTGGCTTTGATGCGCTTATGAATGCGATTAAAATACTGACTGATAAAAAAGGCATTACTCTTCCAGAATTGATTGATTTTAAAGTGAGAATTCCTCCAGGTGGTAAGACGGAGGCGCTCGTGGAAACCTTAGTTAAATGGGAAGATACAAGTATTGGAAGAACTTTTGTTACCGTTGGTGTTGATACCGATCAGTTATCAGCGGCAATGATTGCAGCTGAAAAGATGTTAAACATCATTACGAGTGAGCATATGAATCATGGATAAAAACTGGAACCAAAATAGCTGGAGAGAAAAAAAGGGCATTCAGATGCCTGTCTATGCTGATTTAAAAGTATTAGAGGATACAATCCATGAGTTAGCGACTATGCCACCATTAGTCACCTCTTGGGAGATTGAAAAGCTAAGAGATAAATTTTCGCTCGCAGAAAAAGGTAAAGTATTCGTGCTTCAGGGTGGGGATTGTGCCGAGAGTTTTAGTGAATGCACATCCGATTTTATTGTAAATAAACTCAAAGTATTATTACAGATGTCTCTGGTTTTATCCGTGGGACTGAAAAAACCCATTGTGCGCATAGGACGAATGGCTGGTCAATATGCGAAACCGAGGAGTGCAGATACTGAAACTCGTGATGGAGTCACATTACCAAGCTATCGTGGTGATATTATCAATGGCATTGAATTTACAGAAAAAGCAAGACAGCCAGACCCAGTTTTAATGTTAAGGGGCTATGAGAAGGCTGCTCTTGTGATGAACTTTGTAAGAGCATTAACTGAAGGGGGTTTTGCAGATTTACATCATCCAGAGAATTGGAATATTGATTTTGTAAAAGGCTCGCCCATGAGTCGTGAATATGAACGAATTCTTGCAACAGCTCAAAACTCACTTCAATTTTTTGAGACAATCACACAAGAGGCAAGAAGTATGCATCGGGTGAGTTTCTTTTCATCTCACGAAGGATTGCACTTGCCCTATGAGGCGGCTCAGACTAGATTTTTGAAGCATCGAAATTACTGGTATAACTTATCGACTCATTTTCCCTGGATTGGATTTAGAACGACTAATCTTGATGAGGCGCACATTGAGTACTTCAGAGGTATTAGGAATCCTGTTGGGGTAAAAGTAGGAACCTCCACTGATCCAGATAAACTCAAAGCACTTATAGAGACGCTTAATCCAGATAATCAATCTGGTAGGCTTGTATTTATTGCACGTTTTGGTGCGGATCAAGTCGAGACAGGATTGCCAGCACTAATCCAGACAGTTAAAGATTTAGGGGCTAATGTTACTTGGATCACCGATCCTATGCATGGTAATACCGAGACCAGCTCAAACGGCTATAAAACAAGAAGTTTTGACAAAATTTCAAAAGAGATTCAATTAAGTCTTCAAATACATCAAGACCTTGGCAGTCACTTAGGCGGTGTTCATCTTGAGCTTTCGGGTGATAACGTAACAGAATGCATTGGCGGAGCGTCGGGTATATCTGAGGCAGACCTCAGCAAAGCTTACAAAACCCAGGTAGATCCAAGATTAAATTATGAACAGTCCATTGAAATTGCTATGATGATTTCAAACAACTTTAATTTGAATCATGGGCTCAGCGACATTCAATCTTGATTGTAAAGATTGTCCTAGGTTATATAAAAATTTAGCGAATCTCTCAAAAAAATACAGTGAATACTGGAATAAGCCAGTACCGAGCTTTGGCGATGAACACCCCGATATTTTAATTGTTGGTTTAGCACCGGGCTTGCATGGTGCCAATGCAACCGGAAGACCATTTACCGGAGACTTTGCAGGCATATTACTGTACGAGACCCTTTATAAATTTGGACTTGCAAATAAACCTACCTCGGAACAAAACAGTGATGGATTAAGGCTTACAGGGTGCAGAATTACCAATGCCGTGAAGTGTTTACCACCACAAAATAAACCAAATACAGATGAGATTAAAAACTGTAATAAATACCTTTATCAAGAAATTAATCAACTGAAGAAGAAAAAAATAGTGATCATTGCTTTAGGTAAAATTGCTCATGATGCTGTTTTAAGAACTAATGAAATCAAGCTTAGCGAATATAAATTTGCTCATCTTGCCATGCATCAAATTACATCAAAAATTACTCTCATCGACTCCTATCACTGCAGTCGCTATAACACGCAAACGAGACGATTAACGGCCACCATGTTTGAATCAGTATTTGAGCTTGCGATGAAGTGTATAAGATGACCTTATTTGATGCCAAGGCGTTTTGTAGAAACCTTGAATCAAAACCTGGTGTCTACCTAATGCTCAGTGCTTCCGAAGATATTATTTATATCGGAAAGTCTAAAAATTTAAAGAGTAGGGTTGCCTCTTATTTTTCTAATAGCCCCAAAACACGAAAAATTTCTAAATTAGTCTCGCAAATTAGTGACATCGATATTATGCGAACTAATACCGAGCTGGAAGCGCTAATTTTAGAGCATAACTTAATTAAGCAGCACAGACCTAAGTACAATGTCATTTTTAAAGACGACAAAAGTTACCCATACATTGCGATAACCACGAAAGATCCATTCCCTGGCATCTATTTTCATCGCGGTTCTAAAAATGATAAAAATCAGTATTTTGGACCCTTTCCAAATCCCTACGCTGCGCGCAATAGCCTCTCAATTATTCAGAAGACCTTTCGCATAAGAAATTGCGATCAAAGCACCTTTAATAATAGGACCCGTCCATGCATGCAGTATCAAATTGATAGATGCAGTGCGCCATGTGTAGGCAAAGTTTCACCGTCAGAGTATGAAGAGGATATTCAAAAGGGTATCAAGTTCCTACAGGGGAAGGCCAGCGAAGTCATTCATGAAATATCAGAAAAAATGAATGATGCTTCAAGGCAGCAAAATTATGAACGAGCGGCAATTTTAAGAGACCAAGTCTTAGACTTAAATGAGATCCTTAAAAGGCAAATCGTATCAGTTCAGAGGGGTGATTTTGATGTAGTTGGGATCGCTGAATCTGAAATTTCAATCTGTCTGAGTGT
>JAURFX010000094.1 GCA_030834065.1 Gammaproteobacteria bacterium | reverse complement strand
TTCCAAATAAAATGCTGGGTTGCACATGGTAGGATGATAGGCAAATTTCATATATCTCTTCCTTAAATAACTTAATTTTACTTTAGCAAGTAAGTATAATACGCACGGAAGGTGGTTGGAGTAAAAAAAGTTGAATAATCAAGAAGGTTTTTATGATGAGGAAACACGAGAATGGATGGAAGCACTTGATGATATCATCCAATCCGAAGGTCCTGAAAAGGCTTCCTTTATTCTAAGCAAACTTGCAGAACGCCTAACCCAAAAAGGCACAATCCCAACTTTCAATCTCACCACACCGTTTCGCAATACCATTCCTTTGAGTGAAGAGGCCCGCATGCCAGGCGAGCTTTTTATGGAACGTAAAATTCGTTCTTATATTCGTTGGAATGCTCTAGCTATGGTGTTGCGTGCTAATAAAAATGAAGACGAACTAGGAGGACATATTGCTACTTTTTCCTCGGCGGCAACTCTTTATGACATTGGCTTCAATTATTTCTTTAAAGGCTATGATAAAGGACTTGGAGATATGATTTATTTTCAAGGTCACAGTTCTCCAGGAATCTATGCGCGGAGTTTTTTAGAAGGGAGATTGAGTGAGGAAGACTTAGATAACTTTCGACGTGAGGTAGATAAACCAGGAATATCCTCCTATCCTCATCCATGGCTAATGCCAGATTACTGGCAGTTTCCAACTGTTTCAATGGGGCTTGGTCCTATTATGGGAATTTACCAAGCACACGTCATGCGTTATCTTTCTGCTCGAGGTTTGGTGGCCAGAGATGATAGAAAGGTATGGGTTTTTTGTGGTGACGGTGAAATGGATGAGCCTGAATCTAAAGGAGCTATTGGTCTTGCAGGGCGAGAAGGACTAGAAAATCTAATTTTTGTCATCAACTGTAACCTTCAACGTCTTGATGGTCCTGTGCGGGGTAATCATAAAATTATTCAAGAGCTAGAGAGAGAATTTAGAGGTTCAGGCTGGAACGTTATAAAAGTTGTCTGGGGAAGGCACTGGGATCCAATTTTAGCAAGAGATTCCAAAGGTCTTTTGCAAGAGCTTATGAATGAAGTCGTTGATGGAGAGCTGCAAAACTTTAAAGCTAAAGGAGGCTCTTACACTAGAGAAAAATTTTTTGGCAAGCATCCTGAGGTCCTTGAGATGGTCAGCGATCTTACCGATGATGATATTTATAAGCTTAACAGAGGGGGCCATGATCCTTATAAAGTTTATGCCGCCTATCATAAAGCAGTTAATACCAAGGGCGCTCCAACCGTTGTGCTAGCACTGACAACCAAGGGTTATGGGACAGGCTCAAGAGAAGCGGACAATACAACTCACCAAGTCAAAAAACTTACTCTTGAAAATATTCAAGCATTTAGAGATAGATTTGATATACCCATAGATGATCATGAATTGGAAACATTGCCCTATATCAAATTTGATAAAGACTCGCCTGAATATAAGTATCTAATCAACACCAGAAAAAAACTTGGTGGATTCTTGCCTATTAGAAAATTTGATGATCAACCGCTTAGTGAACCTGCCAGCGATATTTTTAAGAAATACCAACTAGGCTCTGACGATAAAAAACTTTCCACCACCATGGTCTTTGTCAGAATGATGACCGATCTGATTAAAGATAAATCGATTGGCAATCGTTTGGTTCCCATCGTTCCTGATGAGGCCAGAACCTTTGGTATGGAGGGCTTATTTCGCCAAATTGGTATTTATTCAGCAGAGGGTCAAAAGTATGAACCCGAAGATGCTGACCAAGTTATGTGGTACAAAGAGAGTAAAGATGGAGTTATGCTTGAGGAGGGTATCACCGAAGCGGGAGCTTTTTCAGCATGGATTGCCCTAGCTACATCTTATTACAATTATAACTTCCCAATGATTCCCATATATTTATTTTATTCCATGTTTGGATTTCAGCGCATCATGGATCTTGCTTGGGCTGCTGGAGATGCTCAAGCCAAAGGCTTTTTAATTGGTGCAACTTCTGGAAGAACTACTCTAAATGGCGAAGGCTTACAACATCAAGACGGTCATTCGCATATGATGTCTGCTTTGATTCCTAATTGCGTATCTTACGATCCAGCTTTTGGTTCAGAGCTTGCTGTGATATTCAAGCACGGTATCAATGAGATGTTTGTAAATAATAAGAATTGTTTTTATTACATCACCGTAATGAATGAAAATTATCTTCATCCTGTTCTTGCCCCTGAGCAAGAAGAAGATGTGATAAAGGGGATGTATCTTTTTAAACCAACCTCAAAAGCCCAGGTGCGTTTACTTGGTGCTGGATCGATTATGAACGAGGTCATTAAGGCAGAGGAGCTATTAGCAGATTTTGAGATAAGTGCCGAGCTCTGGAGTGTGACCAGTTTTAACTTACTTAGGAAGAATGGGATAGAGGTTGAAAGAAAAAATCTACTTGATCCAGGCATTGAGCCAACTTCAACCTTTATTGAAACAAAATTTCAAGGAGCTACTATACCTACCGTAGCAGCAACTGATTATGTTAGAGGTTATGCAGAACAGATTCGACCATGGGTTAAGGGA
>JAURFX010000019.1 GCA_030834065.1 Gammaproteobacteria bacterium | reverse complement strand
GATAGGATTGAATCCAGACCAGCATTAAAAAATAAATCATAATTTTGATTTAAAAGATTTTTGAGCTCATTTATAAGATCATCAAGAGACTCTTCAGAGCCTTCATTGTCATTAATGATACGAATAAGTTTATCAGAAGGGGGGAAATAAAAACCTTTATCTTTTTGAATATTTGATGCAATTTCTTCAACATATTCAGCTTGATAGCACTTTCCTGGATAAGCGAATGATTCGTTGTTTAATTGTAGATACCTAAGGTAAACACTCAGAGCCAGAATATCCATCTGGCGCCCCCCATCATTTACATAGTATTCTTGTATAACTTCTTCACCACTTGCTCTTAGGATGTTTGCCATTGTACTTCCGAATGCTGCACCCCTTCCATGCCCAACATGAAGCGGTCCTGTGGGATTTGCCGAAACATACTCAATTAAAATCTTATTTGGACTGTCTCGAACAATTTTTCCGTAATCCGAATTTAGTTTTAGGATGGATTTCAGTTCATTGGCATAGACTTCATCTTTAATAAAAATATTAATAAATCCTGGACCAGCAATTTCAGTTTTTAAAATGATTTTATTTGACCCAAAAGCATCAATTATTTTTTTTGCTATCTCAAAGGGTTTCATTTTAAGGTGTTTTGATAAAGTCATAGCTGCATTACAGCTAAAATCGCCATGACTTATATTTTTAGTTCTATCAATTTGATAATTTAATTTGATTTTGGGATCCTTTACGATTTCTAGAATAGCCTGGTCAAATATTTCATTTAATTGATGAAATATATATTTGTTATTTTTAGATTTCATAAGGATCAATTTGAATTTTTATTTGGTTTCTTTTTTGTAAATTTAAAATAAAAGGTTTAAGGTCATTAATTGTTTTATTTAACAATTTTCTATCGCTACTTTGTATCAGTAAGTGCATACCATACATGCCTTTTCTCTTAAGTATTATATTAGACGCTGGGCCTAATAACTTGATTCTTTTGTCATTGATTAGAGCTTTTTGTTTTATTTTTTTAAGTAATGCAACAGCACTATCTTGAGACTTAGATTGACAAATAATTGCAGCTAAATGATGAAATGGCGGCCAATGAGCTTCAGCGCGTTCATCGAGTAAATACCGAGAAGCTCCCAAGTAATCTTGTTTCAGTAAATAAGAGAAAATAGGATGCTTTGTATTATAGGTCTGGACTAGAACTTCGCCACTTTTATTTCCTCGGCCAGATCTACCTGAGACCTGAAATAACTGCTGAAGCAGTTTTTCGTGCGCCCTGAAGTCTACACCGTAGATTCCCTGATCCGCATCTAAAATAATAGCAAGCGTAATATTTTTAAAGTCGTGCCCCTTAGAAAAAAGCTGAGTACCAATGATGATATCCAGTTTTTTTTCTTTAATCTTTGAGAGAAACAAATCGAGCTTTTGAGTGTTATCAATAATATCTGAGTCAATGATTCCAATACGAGAAAATGGAAACTTTTTAGTTATAAGATCTTTAATTTGTTCTGTACCTTGTCCTAAAAATTTAAGTTGATGATCACATTGATCGCAATGATTTTTTGCTGTTTCCTGCTTGTTGCAGATTTGGCATTTAAAAATATTATTACTTTTGTAGTAAACGAGACGACTGCTGCACCAATTACACGCTTTTGCGATATTACAATGTGTACAATAACAAATTGGTGCAAAGCCTTTCCTATTAACAAAGATAAAAATCTGATTTTTGTTGGCTAGATGTTCCTCAATAGCCTGTAGAGCTGAAATTGTGAAACCATTCTTTTCCTTATAACTGTTTTTATCAATGAGTCTTATGTTAGGTAATTTTGCCACGCCAGTTCTATCAGGAAGCTTATGGAGAATGAATTGCTTCTCTTTTATATTGAAGAGACTTTCGAGTGAGGGACTGGCGCTGCCCAAGATAATTGGAATTCTCTCAATGCTTGCCTTTTTAATAAGTATATTTTTTGCTGAAAAAGCATAGGGATTCTTTTGATTGAACGAAGAGTCATGTTCCTCATCAATGATAATTGCTCCCAGTTTTTTAAATTGTAAAAATGCAGACGACCGCGTACCGATGACGCATGATATTTCACCCATTTTAAGTTTTTTCCATACATTGTATTTTTGCTTTTCACTAACCTTTGAGTGAAAAACTCCAATCTCTCCATGAAATCTCGCTTGCATTCGAGTTAATAATTGAGGCGTTAGTGATATTTCAGGAACCATCAATAAAACTTGTTTTTTTTGTTTTGCAAAAAAATCAATCAGATTTAAGTAGATCTCTGTTTTGCCAGAACCTGTCACCCCATAAATTAGATGTGTATAAAAATCATCCGATTTACTGAGAATATTTTTTAGGCATTGTTCTTGGTCATTGTTAAGCCTTAGTGAATTATTCTTTTTAATTTCTAGAGTGGAACTTTTTGATATTGGCGAGGTAACAGCTATAAAATTTTTAGCTTCAAGATTTTTAATAGTCTCTCTAGATATGCCATTGCTCCTAAGATCAGCCATTGTCATCGGCCGACGCTTTAAAAGCTCAATAGCTCTAATTTGTTTTTCGCCTCTCAAATGAATCGTTTCTGCTGCGTTATGGACATACTTAAATTCATCCTCATTTTTTACAAAGCCTCGCTTTTTCAAATAAGAGGGAAGGGCAGAAAAGATAACTTCTCCCAATGGAATGTGGTAGTAACTACTTACCCACATGAGCTCTTTAAGCATTTCGGGAGTAAAAGTAGGAACAGATTCAAAAAGGTTGATGACAGTCTTTAACTTAATTGAGGAGGTATGGTGCTTCATTAATTTAATGATAATTCCCATCTTTTTTTGTTTACCGACCTCAACCTCAACTCTAGAGCCTATTTTTATTGAATCGAGATGCCTAATTTCATATTGAAGGCTTTGCTGATAAGAGATTGGAAGCGCTACTTCGCAAGCTAATCTGTAGTGATAATTCATTAGTAATTTAGAATTCCAAGTTTTGCGATAATGTTTAGATACTCTTGTTGCTTAATACGTAATTAATATACACCTTACAGTGCGCTTAGGATAAAATACCTCCAAAGAAATTGTTCTGCTTGGAGAGTTCTATGAAAATTGGTATCCCCAAAGAGGTTTTCAGTCTCGAGAAAAGAGTTGCAGCTACTCCTGAAGTTGTAAAAGACCTTATAAAACTGGGATTTGAAGTCAGTGTTGAATCAAATGCTGGGAATCTTGCATCATTTACCGATAATCTTTATGAGGAATCAGGAGCGAGTATAAAAGATACCGCACGCCTATGGTCTGAATCTGACATTATACTTAAGGTTAGAGCGCCCTCAGAGAAAGAGGTAGGACTCTTAGATTCTAGTAAAACATTAATAAGCTTTCTCTGGCCTGCTCAAAATAAAGAACTTTTAGAAAAATTAAGCCAAACCGGAGCTACTATTCTTGCAATGGATAGTGTGCCGAGAATTTCTCGAGCACAAAAGATGGATGCCCTCAGTTCTATGGCAAATATTGCAGGCTACCGTGCAGTTGTAGAAGCATCACAACACTTCGGGAGATTCTTTACCGGTCAAATTACTGCGGCTGGGAAAATTCCTCCAGCTAAAGTCTTAGTTATTGGTGCAGGAGTGGCAGGTCTTGCTGCAATTGGTGCTGCCAAAAGTATGGGAGCCATCGTAAGAGCATTTGATACGAGACCTGAAGTCAAAGAACAAGTAGAAAGCATGGACGCTGAGTTCTTAATGTTAGATTTTGACGAAGATGGCTCTGGAGAAGGTGGTTATGCCAAAGTCATGAGCGATGAATTTATTAAGGCAGAAATGGAGTTATTTGCTGAGCAAGCTAAAGATGTAGATATTATTATTACTACAGCTCTTATCCCTGGAAAACCTGCCCCTAAATTAATTACTAAAGAAATGATTACATCGATGCGAAGAGGTTCAGTTATTGTAGATTTGGCAGCGGAGCAGGGCGGAAACAGCGAACTTACTCAAGCCAATGAGGTAGTTGATCACGAAGGAGTTACAATCATTGGTTATACTGATTTACCCAGCCGCTTGGCTGCGCAAGCGAGTCAACTGTATGGAACAAATTTGAGACATATACTCACCGATATGTGCCCCGAGAAGGATGGGAACATTATTGTCGACATGGAGGATGAGGCGATAAGAGGAGCGACAGTTATACATAAGGGCTCGATAACTTGGCCGCCACCTGCCCCAAAACTTTCAGCAGCTCCTAAACCACAAGCAGATCATAAAGATACCTCAGCACCTATGCAGCAGAAAAAAGAGGAGAGCAAAACATTTGGAAATGTTGCTGCTGCAGTTATCGCTTCGGTCGCATTATTATGGATGGGATCAGTGGCTCCCACATCATTCATGGAACACTTTACTGTTTTCGTGCTTGCATGTTTTATAGGCTACATGGTGATTTGGAATGTGACTCCAGCGTTGCACACTCCATTGATGAGCGTAACTAATGCCATAAGCAGTATTATTATTATCGGTGCAGTTCTTCAAATCAGCTCCGATCAGCCTATAATCACTTGGATTGCAGTTGCTACTGTCCTTATTACAAGTATCAATATCGCAGGTGGCTTTGCTGTTACCCGACGTATGCTTAACATGTTTCAAAAATAGGTGGTGAGTTATGAGTAATTTAGTATCAGCAGGTGTTGCAAATGTAGCTTACCTTGGGGCTATTGCTTTATTCATTCTTGCTTTGGGCGGCTTGAGTCATCCTGAGTCCTCTAGAAGAGGAAATCTTTATGGCATTACCGGCATGTCAATAGCTCTCATTGTTAGTATTTTGAGTGCAGTAACTAACAATATGGAATTATTGCTAGGGGCACTTGTGATTGGAGGTGGAATTGGCCTCTATCTTGCAAAAAAAGTTCAGATGACAGAAATGCCTGAGCTTGTTGCTATTTTACATAGCCTAGTAGGTCTTGCGGCTTGTTTTGTTGGTTTTGCAAACTTTTTTGATATTGCAGTCTGGGACCGCTATGTAGGTGTTGAAAAGGTGATTCATGATGTTGAGACTTACATAGGTATTTTTATTGGCGCTGTTACCTTTTCGGGTTCAATCATAGCCTTTGGTAAGCTAAGCGGAAGACTAAGTGGAAAGCCACTGATGCTTCCTCTAAGACATTGGCTCAACCTTGCTCTAGTAATCCTTGTATTTTATTTTGGTTATGAGTTTGCGACAGCGCCTACACAAGAACTTGCCATACAGCCAATGTATGTTATGACTGCTATTGCTTTATTTTTAGGTATTCACATGGTGATGGCAATTGGTGGAGCGGATATGCCTGTTGTTGTCTCTATGCTTAATAGTTACTCTGGCTGGGCGGCATCAGCAACAGGATTTATGTTAGGCAATGATCTTTTGATTGTTACAGGAGCGCTTGTTGGAAGCAGTGGTGCTATTTTAAGCTATATCATGTGTAAAGCCATGAATAGAAAATTCCTATCTGTGATTGCAGGTGGTTTTGGTACTGCCGGTGGTAGCTCATCAAGCTCGAGTGAAGACCAAGGCGAAGTTACTCCTATTGATGTTATAGAGACAGCCAATCTCCTAAAAAATGTAAAGAATGTTGTGATTGTTCCTGGTTATGGAATGGCTGTCGCTCAAGCACAGCATACTGTCTATGAGATTACTAAAGTCCTAAGATCAAAGGGGGTTAATGTTAGGTTTGCAATTCATCCGGTCGCTGGTAGGATGCCTGGTCACATGAATGTTCTTTTAGCAGAGGCAAAGGTTCCCTACGACATCGTATTAGAAATGGATGAGATCAACGAGGACTTTCCTGAAGTCGACGTATCAATAATCATTGGAGCAAATGATATTGTAAATCCTTCTGCGCAAGATGAACCTGATAGTCCTATTGCGGGTATGCCTGTGCTTGAGGTATGGAAAGGTGAGACGACTATAGTACTTAAGAGAAGCATGGCATCGGGATATGCCGGAGTACAAAATCCTCTTTTCTTTAAAGAGAACACTCAAATGCTGTTTGGTGATGCTAAAGAAAGCTTGGATGAAGTCCTAAAAAACTTATAAATTGATGCCCCATAACTTACTGGGGGTATTGATTTTATTTGCTCCGATCCTTTTTTGGACATCATGTGGCCTAGCTATTGGAAAGTTTATCCTTCCAGCTATCCTAGGAGAAAAAAGACACCATTACTCAGACCTATTAGTAAATTATGTAGCTAACTTAGCAACTCCTTCGCTGATTATTGCAACATTTTCGAGACTGAATATGTCTCAAAATGAGACTGCTCAAGTTATGCTAGCAGGTTTTACGTATCTGCTATTCTCGGTTATTTTTAGTTTTCTCATTTTACGAATCCACAACAAAAATTTTAATTTGACTGCTCATGGTTTAATTTTTGGTAATGTCGGAAATCTAGGAATTCCTGTCAGTTATTATTTATTCCATTCAGAGGGTCTGGAATATGCAATCTCATTTTTTGTTGTTCTGGTAAGCGCACAATTTTTCTTGACGCCAACCTTTCTTGGCGATAAGTCATTTAGTTTAAGAGAATTTTTTAAAGTTCCTGTGGTCATAGCAACTTGTATTGGACTAATCATTTATTTCACGAATTTTCATCTTTCAAATTTGATTTATCAAGCCATTGCTCTCATTGGTTCAACCGCGATACCTCTATCATTGATCTCACTGGGTATGACGCTAATGAATATATATGCATTGCTAAGTTATGAAATTCTTATTTTTTCGATTTATAGAATTCTCCTAGGTATCGTAACTGCTTTTTTGGTAAACCTGGTTTTCGGGTTCGAGGGTATTATTCAGAATGTGATTTGGTGCATGGGGATGATGCCCTCTGCTGTTTTTTGCTATTTATTTGCACATAAGTATAAAAAAAATGAATCATTTATGGCAGGGCTAGTTCTTGGTTCGACAGTGTTATCATTTATTCTGCTGCCCATTGTTTTGACAGCAATTAATTTGGAGTTGTAATGTTGAATTTGAATAATGAAAAAATTTTAATTACCGGAGGTTCTGGCTATATTGCCTCGTGGATTGCCTTTAAATTAGCCGAGAAAGGTTGTCATATCTCGCTTACAGCAAGAAGGCTAGATGATCCTAGATGTCTGCTCTTAGAGTCTAAAGTGCAACCCTTAGAAGGTACAGTTCAATTTTTTCAGGCCGATCTACTTGATAAAGATTCACTGCGAAAACCTATCATGGATTCTACGCTGATTTTTCATACTGCATCGCCCTTTAAATCTAAAATTAATTCAGCTTACAAAGACTTGATACTGCCAGCATTAGAAGGAACCAAGAATGTTTTAAACCTCGCTAAAGAAAACCCAAACTTAAAGAGGATCGTGCTTACAAGCTCAGTGGCTGCTGTACTTGGAGATAATCAAGATTTAAGAAATTATCCAAACCAAATCGCAGATGAGTCGTGTTGGAATGAGACCTCTTCAGAGGCACATAACCCATATTCATATTCAAAAACCCTTGCAGAGAAAGCTGCATGGGAGATTTTTAAGTCCCAAAATCAGTGGTCCATGGTAGCTATTAATCCCTCTTTTGTGATTGGGCCAAGTATTACCCATCATCCTAAAGCTGAAAGCTTTCAAGTGATGAAACAGTATCTTTCAGGTGCTTTCTTATTGGGCGTTCCCGAGATTTATGTAGGAGCCGTAGATGTGAGAGATGTTGCAGATGCTCATATTAGCGCAATGGAAAATTTATCAGCAGAAGGAAGACATATCACATCAGCTAAAGACACCGGTTTTAAGGAAATAGGGATACACTTGAAGAAAAAATTTCCACAAAAGGTAAAATTTTCACCAAGAACAGTCCCAAAAATACTGATTGCGCTCACCGGAAGATTTATTTCTAAGCTTCTAACATATAAGTTTATTATGAATAATGTCGGTTATGTTTGGCGCACTAAAAATGACAAGTCTATTAATAGCCTAGGGATAAAATATAGGGATATTCTTCAGTCATCTGAGGAGATGATTGAGCAGATTATTCAAAAAAATTAACCTCTATCTTTGTATTGATTAAACGACTTAATCACTTTCCCAGAAAATAACCAAATGATTGGTAAATTAGCACAAAGCATAAGACCCGTGCCTAATCCAGTTATTGCATCAAGATCTGCCGCTGATTCCATCCAACCGAAAGTTGCCAGCGCACCTAAGAAGCAAAAAATGATTTTATAAGAGACAATATGCTTCTCTCCAAATAAATAAACGACACCTTGTTCACCATAGTAACTCCAGGAAATCATGGTAGAGAGTGCAAATAACCATGCCGCCAAAGAAACAATCCATTTGCCCAGACCCGGGATAACTGAATCGAATGCTTGTGCAGTTAATGTAGCACCCACAAAGTCAACAAAGATTCCTTTGCTTAGAATAGTTGGCTGATTTTGGCTCTCAACTCGACCATCCCAAGAGATAGTTGTTTGATTGTTTTCAATTTGACCGTAATACCTATCAATCATCGTTTCTCCTGCATCATCAATGTACTGATAAGTTACAAAAACATTATTTTCTTGAGTTGTTAAGTTGCTTGGATTAATCGATGTTGTCTCGATAACCCATTCGTTACTATTTTCTTCAACAAAAATGAGATTTGAATTATCAATATCTGCAGGACGATTCCAGATGCCTGTGCTTAAAACAACCAATGCCGTGAAGGTACAGACCACAATCGTATCAATAAAAGGTTCCAGCCCAGCGACTATAGCTTCCTTGACAGGTTGGTCCGTTTGAACAGCAGAGTGGGCAATAGGTGACGAGCCTTGTCCGGCCTCATTTGAGAATAGCGCTCTTTTCATACCAAATAAAAAAGCAGCGCCTGCCGTTCCGCCTATAAAAGCACCTTGTGCTTCAATTGGGGAGAATGCAGAGTTAATAATTAGTGCAAAAATTTCGGGCAAAAGCTCTAAGTTAATAATTAAAACAACAATCGATCCGAGTAAATAAATGGATACCATAATCGGAACAAGGCGACTTGCTACTTGACCGATTCTTTTAATGCCTCCGATAATGACGAGACCAACTAGCAACGCAAGAACGATACCACTCAAATAGCTTGGTATACCAAAGTAGGATTGAGTAATCTCACCGACATTCCAAGCTTGAAACATGTTACCACCCGTTACGGTTGAGACAAGAAGGGTGACACAAAAAACTCCACCTAAAAATTTTCCTAATGTTTTGAATCGAGGGTTAATTTCTGGAAGTCCCTTTTTAATAACCCACATTGGACCGCCACTGGGTTCTTTAGGATTTTCAATATTCCTGTAAAGCATTGACAAAGCAACCTCAGAAAACTTGAGCGCCATACCGAATACGCCAACCACCCACATCCAAAATACTGCACCAGGGCCGCCTAGAGCAATTGCAAGCGCAACACCCCCAATATTTCCTAGACCTACCGTTGCGGATAAAGCGGCAGTTAACGCTTGAAAATGTGAGATTGCTCCCGGTGCATCATGCTGTTTGGGACTCTTTAATATTGCGAAACCCTCTGTGAGTGAGGCATATTGACAGAATCTTGTCGCAATCGTAAAAAAGATACCCGTGATGAGAACGGCAAAAAGTACCCAGTCATGCCATAAAATTGCATTTAATAAATTTAATAATTCTCTAGCTTGGTCCATGCTTACCTTTTAATGTAATGATTCTAATAAAATACTCACCGCCATACCCCCTGCAGTACAGCTGCTTGCAAGCCCATAATTCTTACTTGAGTGACTTAATTGTTTTGCTAATGATAGTATAAGCCTTGAGCCCGTTGCTGCAAATGGGTGGCCTACAGCTAGACTTCCTCCGTAAGTATTGATCTTTTCACATTCTAATGGACTAGAAATTTCTAGGGCTTCATTTTTTATTAGAAAATTTTGATCAGTCAATGCTTTTATGACGCAAAGCGTTTGCGCAGCAAATGCTTCATGAATCTCGTAAAAATCAATATC
The DNA here is from genome assembly GCA_030834065.1 of Gammaproteobacteria bacterium. GTDB lineage: Bacteria > Pseudomonadota > Gammaproteobacteria > Steroidobacterales > Rariloculaceae > JAURFX01. The sequence continues at coordinate 9,908 of JAURFX010000019.1, read as the reverse complement.
TCCAAGCTTTAAATTATTTCTTAATAAGAGCTTTGGAATAGAGTACGCAGGACCTAAAAGTAACTCTTCGCTCTTTGAAAATTCTATAGCTGACTCATCAAATGCCTTAAATTTAGCTAGCAAGGGTAAATTATTTTTCTCCGCCCAATCCTTTGTTCCCAACAATATTGCTGCTGCTCCGTCGGTGAGAGCGGTACTGTTTCCCGCGGTTAAAGTGGCCTCTCGATCATTAGAAAATACAGTTTTTAGCTGAGCAAGCTTCTCAAGGCTGCTTTCTCGAACATTATCATCATGATCCAGTCCGTTTAAAGGAACAATCGAGTCAAAAAAATTAGTTCTGGCAGCAATTAGCGCTTTTTGATGACTGGCGTAAGCATATTGATCTTGATCCTCTCTTTGGATTTTCCATTTTCTTGCGGTCAGTTCCATACTTTCTCCCATTGAGAGCCCCGTGGCACATTCTTCGACTTGGACAAATGTAGGAAAGTCAGGAAAATTTTTGAGCCGATGAATAGCTTGAGAAATCTTACCTGCTTTGTTTGAGAGTAATGTCTTTGTTCCTTTCTCAGATTGTTCGGAACGTGAGACAGGAGATTGGCTGATGCTATCAACGCCTCCCGCAATGCCAGAATCTATTTGGCCTGTTTTGATTTTAAGCGCTACATGTATTAGGGCAGAAAGGCTGGTCGCGCATGCTCTTTGTAGATCGATGCCTGGTGTCTTAGGATCAAGCTGGGTAGAGAGAACTGCATCTCTCGCTAGGTTGTAGTCACGCGGATCTTTTAGCACGGCCCCAAGGGCCACTTCTCCAAGTTGCATTCCATGCATTTCGTATTTATTTATTAGTTCATTTAATACATGAACCATAAGCTCTCTGTTTGAATAGCTCGCTAGACGACCAAATCCCCTTGCAAAAGGGGTTCTTATTCCGCCAACAATGTAAACATCTGTATTGCTATGCATTTTTACCATTATTTCATATCCTAGAGTATCAAAAGGCTATAATCCAAAATAGCGACTTAAAATATTCATGATCATCTATTATAATTAGAGGTCATCAAAATAGACTCAAAATTATTTTAGCTTGCTAAGTTCAAAAATAAGTAAGCTTATAACGCGTCGTCTATATAGCTTAATAACTAGAGAGGACAATGAAACCTAAAAAAATAGGACTTTATAACTCTGACTTTGAACACGATAGTTGTGGAGTCGGTTTTGTTGCCAATATCAAAGGAAATCAAAGCCATCAAATCATTACGGATGCTGAGAAATTACTATGTCGCATGGATCATAGAGGTGCGAAAGGAGCAGAGGTAAATTCAGGCGATGGTGTTGGAATGCTTGTAGGTTTTCCCTCTGCATTTATTAAAAAAATTTCAGACAAAGAGTTTCAGTTTAAAGAGCAGGGGCAACTCATTGCAGCTGGGAATGCTTTCCTTCCCAAAGATGGAAAAAAAACTGAGAAATTAAAAGAGTTATTCAATAATAAAGCATTGGAATTAGGGCTTACCATCATTGGATGGAGGACCGTGCCAATTGATATTCAAAATGCAGATATTGGTAAAACAGCTCTTGAGGCTATGCCAGCTATTGAGCAAGTCTTAATTACTTCCAAAGAAATTAAAAGTGAGCTTGAATTTGATCAAAAGCTTTATCTACTTAGAAAAGCAGCTACTAATATTATTTGCTCTCAGATTAAGCTAAATGACTCCGAAATTTTTTATTTTTGCAGTCTTTCTTGTAGGACCCTTGTATATAAAGGAATGCTCACACCTTTCCAATTGACCGTCTTTTATAAGGATTTAAAGGATCAGGCTTTTGAAACGCATTTAGCGATGGTGCATTCAAGATTCTCTACCAATACATTTCCAAGCTGGGATAGGGCACATCCCTACCGAATGATTTCTCATAATGGAGAAATCAATACGCTTAGAGGCAACCTAAATTGGATGGCTTCAAGACAGGGCACAGCATTAAGTGCAGTTTATGGAGAAGCATTGGAAGACATATATCCGGTAGTCGAGCCTAATAATTCAGACTCAGGTTCTTTTGATAGTGTTCTTGAATTTTTAGTTATGAATGGTCGCTCGCCTCAAGAGGCCGTGATGATGATGGTACCCGAAGCATGGCAAAAAAGAGAATCCATGGATAAGAATAAGCGATCATTTTATGAATACAGCTCTTGTAAAATGGAACCTTGGGATGGCCCGGCGTCAATTGTATTTACAAACGGTCGATCCATTGGCGCAGTTCTGGATAGAAATGGTCTTCGTCCAAGTCGATATTATGTTACATCAGACGATCAGATAATCATGGCAAGTGAGGTTGGAGTTATACCAACAGACCCTGAAAAAGTTATTGAAAAAGGCAGGCTTGAACCTGGCAAAATGTTTTTGCTCGATTTTGATCAAGGAAGACTGATTCCTGATGATGAGTTAAAACGCTCGGTATACACGAAATATCCATACTCCGAGTGGCTTGAAAGACAGAGAATACCCCTTACCTCGGTCACAAAGTTTGAGGATTATGAAAAGATAGATCAAGAATCATTGTTTCCAAAGCTAAGATCATTTGGATATACCTCTGAAACCATGCAGTTTATGCTTATTCCTCTTGTCAGAGAGCTTCGTGATCCTGTGGGCTCGATGGGCAATGATGCCTCCTTAGCTTGTTTAAGTGATAAGCCAAGACTTATCTATGATTACTTTAAGCAACTTTTTGCTCAGGTGACGAACCCTCCTATTGATTCTATTAGAGAAGAGGTAATCATGTCACTCGAGACTTTTATTGGTCCTGAGGCGAACTTATTGACTGACGATGAAAAGCATTGCCATCGACTAAGAATCAAGCACCCTATTTTAAAAAATAAGGAACTTTTTTCTTTAAAAAATATTGACTATAAAAACTGGAAAACAAAAACAATTGACATTACTTACTCAATTGATGAAAAGCAATCAAACCTGATTGATCAGCTAGACCGTATTTCTGATGAGGCCGAAAATGCAGTTGATGAGGGCTTTAGTTTAATTATCCTCTCTGATAGAAATGTCAATGAAAACAGAATTTCAGTGAGTACCCTTCTTGCTTGTGGAGCAGTTCATCAAAAATTAGTAGCGAAATCTAAGCGAAGTAAAGTTGGAATTCTTCTTGAGACGGGGGAGGCCAGAGAAGTTCATCATTTTTGCCTATTGATTGGGTTTGGTGCAGATGCCATCAATCCGTATTTGGCCTTTGAAGCACTTTGGCAGGCAAGAAAAGAGAATTTATTAGATAAAAAACTCTCTAACGACGACGCAGTAGTCACGGCTTACAGAAAAGGAGTGGCCAAAGGTATTCTTAAAGTCATGGCTAAGATGGGAATTTCGACGCTTCACTCATACAAAGGAGCCCAGATATTCGAGGCTATAGGTCTGCGTGATGAGGTGATGCATAAATGCTTTACAGGAACGGCAAGCCGTCTCCAAGGGGTTGGTTTTGATGTCTTACAAAAAGAAAGTATAAGACGTCATAGATTGGGATTTGGCAATCGCAGATCAAATAATCTTGTAAATCATGGCGAATTCCATTGGCGCTCTGGCGGGGAGGTGCATGCTTGGTTCCCAGATGCCATTGCTAAGTTGCAGCAGTCATCAAGAGAGCGAAATGTTGATGTTTATAATGACTATGCAAAACTCATGAATGAGGATTCTCAAGCAAAAGCAACGCTCAGGGGACTATTAGAATTTAAGATTGGTAGCAATGGACCGGAAATTCCCCTAGATCAGGTTGAATCTTCTTCGGTAATTATGAAACGATTCTGCACCGGTGCGATGAGTCTTGGATCGCTCTCATCTGAATCACATGAAACGCTTGCCATTGCAATGAACAGAATCGGTGGAAAAAGCAATACGGGTGAGGGTGGTGAAGATCCTGAGCGATACAATGCGATGCCCTCAGGAGACAGTAGGCGTTCATCCATCAAGCAAGTCGCCTCAGGTCGGTTCGGAGTGAACTTATGGTACCTAATGAATGCCGATGAAATTCAGATTAAAATGGCACAAGGAGCAAAGCCGGGAGAAGGCGGTGAATTACCGGGAAGAAAGGTTGATGATTTTATTGCTAGGATTCGATACTCCACTCCTGGTGTAGGACTCATTAGCCCACCACCTCATCACGATATTTATTCAATTGAGGATCTTGCTCAATTGATACATGATTTAAAAAATTCAAATCCAGACGCGAGAATTAGTGTCAAATTAGTATCTGAAGTTGGCGTTGGAACTATTGCCGCAGGCGTTGCTAAGGCTCATGCCGATCATATTTTAATTTCTGGTGACTCAGGCGGTACTGGAGCCTCACCGCTAACAAGTATCAAGCATGCGGGATTACCTTGGGAGCTAGGCATAGCAGAAACCCATCAAACATTAGTGCTTAACGATTTAAGGAGCCGTGTTGTTTTACAGACTGATGGTGGCTTGAGAACTGGAAGAGATGTTGTGATCGCAGCTTTATTAGGGGCAGAGGAAGTGGGATTCTCAACTGCACCTCTAATTGCGATGGGTTGCATCATGATGCGTAAATGCCACCTGAATACTTGTCCGGTCGGGATTGCAACTCAAGACCCTACTTTGAGGAAAAAATTTAAAGGCCAACCCGATCATGTGATTAATTATCTCTATCTCGTAGCCGAGGAAGCACGAACCATTATGGCAAAGCTTGGCTTTAGATCCTTTGATGAAATGATAGGCCGGGTTGATATGCTTGATGCTAAAAAAGCAATCGATCATTGGAAGGCAGATGGCATTGATCTTACGCCACTACTTTTGAATGTAAGTAAAGTGAGGCCCAAAGCAGGCACGAGACAAACTATTAAACAGAATCATCAACTTGATAAGGCACTTGATAATGAACTTATAAGATTGGCTGCTCCCGCTTTGGAGCGGGGTGAGGTCGTTAAAATAGAATTACCGATAGGCAATACCAATAGAACCGTTGGGACCATGTTAAGTAATAAAATTTTAACAAAGTATGGTGAGCGTGGATTACCAAGAGGAACTGTACACGTTAAATTTAATGGGAGTGCAGGACAAAGTTTTGGAGCCTTTATTGCGAGAGGTCTGACCTTAGAACTTGAGGGCGATGCAAATGATTATGTCGGTAAGGGGCTCTCAGGAGGAAGAATTATTGTCTACCCTGATTCAAAAAGCCCATTTGTTGCCGAGGAAAATATTCTTCTTGGTAATGTCGCGCTTTATGGCGCGACTGGCGGTAGAGCATATCTTCGTGGCAAAGCGGCGGAGAGGTTTTGTGTCAGAAACTCTGGCGCTAAAGCTGTTGTTGAGGGGGTTGGTGATCATGGCTGCGAGTATATGACTGGGGGGAGAGCAGTTATTTTAGGAGAGACGGGCATCAATTTTGCGGCAGGGATGTCTGGAGGTATCGCGTATGTTTGGGACAAGAATGGAAATTTTGAGAGTAGATGTAATCTTGGAACCGTTGAACTCGATCCTATTGAATCCGATGAGGATATCGCTGAGCTTTTTGAACTGATCGAGCATCATCATATTTATACAAAGTCTGAGGTAGCGAGAAAAATTTTAGATGAATGGCCTATTAATCTCTCAGAGTTTATTAAAGTCATGCCTACGGACTACAAGAGAGTGCTTGATGAACGAAGAAAGCATGACGAGGAAATAGATGCTGAGATTGATGATGATGAAGGCAGCGCTCAAGGAGGATTATTTAATGGGTAAGCCAACAGGCTTTTTAGAATATCCTAGACGTAGTGTCGCTTACAGAGATCCAGCAGAGAGGCTTGGTGATTTCAAAGAAATTTATACACCTGCCAACGATAAGGCATTATCTATACAGGGTGCCAGATGCATGGATTGCGGTATCCCATTTTGTCAATCGAATAATGGATGCCCAATCAGTAATCTCATTCCTGAATGGAACGATCTTGTCTACAAAGGCCGATGGAAGGAAGCTTACGAACGCCTTTCTCAAACTAATAACTTTCCCGAATTTACTGGCAGAACCTGTCCTGCTCCGTGTGAGGGCGCTTGTGTATTGGGCATATCTGATCCAGCAGTTACCATCAAAAATATTGAAAATGCAATTATCGACAAAGCCTTAGCAGAAGGGTGGGTTGAACACAAAAGAGAAAAAGAAAAAACGGGAAAGAGGATTGCTATCATTGGTTCAGGACCATGCGGATTAACAGCCGCCGATCAATTAAATAAAGCAGGTCATGAGGTGACAGTTTTTGAGCGAGCTGATCGCATTGGCGGTCTCCTTATGTATGGAATACCCAATATGAAGCTTGAGAAGGAATTAGTTAATAACAGAGTTCAGATGATGACTAAGGCAGGCATCGAATTTAAGACAAATATGAATATCGGCGACTCTGAAGAAAGCCTAAATGCCCTGCAGGGTTTTGATGCCATTTTGGTTGCCGTTGGCTCCACCAATGCTCGGTCTTTGGATATACCTGGAAGCGATGCTGAGGGCATTCATTTAGCGATGGAGTTTCTTACAAAAAATACAAAATCTTATCTTAAAGATGGACTTAAAGAAAAAGGATACATTAATGCCAAAGATAAAGATGTCATTGTGATTGGTGGCGGCGATACCGGTGCCGACTGTATAGGGACCTCTCTAAGGCATGGATGCAAAAGCATTGTTAATCTGGAACTTTTACCCACTCCGCCTGAGGAAAGAACCGTAAATAATCCATGGCCTTTATGGCCTAAAATTTATCGTATAGATTATTCGCATGAAGAGACGATTACTAAGTTCGGGGATGATCCAAGATCCTATGGAAAATTAACGAAAGAGTTCATCAAAAATTCTTCTGGGCATGTGACTGGTATAAAAATATGTGATGTTGAGTGGAAAAATACGAACGGAAGTATTTCAATGGTAGAAGTTGAGGGCACTGAAGAGGTGCTAAATGCGGATTTGGTTTTTTTAGCTTTAGGTTTTTTAGGTCCTGAGGCTTCCCTTGCAGATAAATTAGGCCTTGAGCTTGATCAAAGGTCTAACATTAAGGCAAGTCATGGTAGCTTTAGCACCAATGTTTCAAATATATTTACTGCTGGAGATTGCAGAAGAGGGCAATCGTTAGTAGTTTGGGCGATCAATGAAGGCAGGGGCGCCGCTAAAGCGATCGATACTTTTTTAATGGGTGATTCTGATCTTGAAGCACCCACTACTGCAACCATCTAATTGAACACCAAGCACCATATTTTTGGGACTCCGCTATCCGGTCCATTTTTAGATACATACCAGCAGGCATACTTTGGCATGGGATGTTTTTGGGGTATAGAAAGATTTTTTTGGCGTCTCGATGGAGTGATTTCAACTTCAGTAGGGTACACAGGCGGAAATACCCCTAGCCCTAACTATGAAGAGGTCTGTACTGGTACGACAGGGCATGTTGAGACAGTTCAAATTATCTTTCAACCCGAGGTCATTACCTATGAGCAATTATTAAAGCACTTTTGGGAAGAGCATGATCCTACGCAAGGCATGAGGCAAGGTAATGATATTGGATCACAATATAGATCTGCTATTTTTTGTTTTGATGAAAAGCATTCTAAGATAGCAACCCACTCACTGCTCCATTATCAAAAGTTAGTCAATGAAAAATTTAATAATAAGCCAATCACAACAACGATTGAGCCTCTAGATAAGTACTACTTCGCAGAGGAATATCATCAGCAATACCTTGCTAAAAATCCTAATGGTTATTGTGCTATGAAGGGGCTTGGTGTCGCCTGTAAAATTTAATCTAATCAAGTACAAAAGTAACTTCTACTTGGACTCCTTTCGGGTGATTAAAAACACGTAATTCACCATGATGAGCACTAATAATTGATTTTGCTATATAGAGGCCCAGACCCAAGTTAGTGCTTGTTCTTTGCTTTCTGGTAGAAAACAATGGAAGAAAGATATTTTCTAAATCAAATTCTGCAATTTGTGGCCCTTGATTGCTAATACAAAGTCTAAGTAAATGCGAATTTTGTGTGACTGCAACTCGAATTGGAGGGTCGGAACAAAAATCAATGGCATTCTCTGTGATTTTATCTAATGCCTGAGCGAGCAGATCCCGAGAGCCATAAAATTGATTATTTGAGTTCCCGTCTTTTTTGAATTCTAAATTAAATAAATTGGTATGGATATCAGAGAATGCATTGAAATAATTAAAATAAAAGTCATAAAGATCAAAAGTGTTTCTTGAGGAGGCATCAATAAAATCCTCTAGTCGATTAGCCTCGCTCATTTTGCTAAGTATGAAATCTATACGCTTGGTTGCATCCAAAATCTTAGACCTATCTGTTTCTTTAAGGCTCTGGGTATTGGTATTATTTTCAATAGTAGTATTTATGATTGCTAAAGGTGTTCGTAATTCATGCGATAACTTTGATCCTATGGTTGATAGGTATTCTCTTTGAGAACGAAGCCGGTTAAATACTTTCGATAGATTTTTTGATAACTCGCCGATCTCGTCATTTGGCATTTCCCTTGGTAAATAATATTCCACCTCTCCCTTGGGCCCAATTAAATTAGACACGGCAAATGATAATTTTTTAATTCTAAGTTTAAGAAATCTTTCATACAAAAAAGGAAAGGCAAATAATGCAATAGCAATTAATAATAAAAAATTTACAAAACGATCGAATAAATATTTATCGATGCTAGCAATAGGATCATAAGGAAATACTCCTAATTGAGTAAACACTCTACCTCCAATGAGCCTTTCTTGGTGGAATAAAAAATATCTATGATCAGTCAGCTCGTTCTGTATCCAGCTATATTTATTTGATTTTAATTGAGCCTTATTGATCCCAAAATCGCTGTAGATATTGCCACTGCTTTGTCGACTAAAATTTAAAAGTTGTAAGGGGTATTGGAAGTATGTCGTATAAATTTCTATAAGAATATTTTTATTTAGATCCCTATCGGTATCTAGATTAAAAATACTGGATTTGATGATCCATCCATTGGCTGTGGTAATTGCCTCATAACCAGCTAATGTGTCATAGAGAAAAGCGCTATGAGAATCAGATCTGTTGAAAATAACGGGGAAGATTGAACCCTGTATAAATTTTTGGTCATTGTCCTTATTGCTATCAAAAAAAGAAAATCCAAGTTCATTACCAATAAAAAAATTTGGAATTCTTAACTCTAAATGATAGCCAGAGTCATTAATAACGGAATAAGCTTCAACTTCATTGACAATTTGACTAGAGGGAGAGTAGTTATCTCTATTAGTCGTGGTAGCAAGCAGTGAAGCATTAGATTGAATAATTAATGTAAGGAGTAAATTATAACTTCCAAGATCTAAAATAACCCTATTATCTAAGCGATTGATCTGGCTATTCAAGACCATACCCGCTTCTGTAGACTCAATAAGAAAGAATGTGCTTCTATTATCAGAGAATGTTTTTAAAGTAATATTCTCAAAGAGCTCATAATAGGAATAATGACTCTGATCTGAAGACCAATCCTCAGTATTTCCGTCTATTGCGAAATAAGAGGAGTCAGAGAAAGGAATATAAAATCCTTCAGCTGGTAGGGGGTCAATTGGAAAACCCTCATTCAGACCTAAGTCAGAGAAATCGTCAAATGCTCTATCAAAGAGAATTTTTGAGCCGCTTTCTATGCTTTGCCTTAATACACCCTCTAATGATCTTAAGTACAGCTGTGTACTTAGAAAAAAAAATGCAATGATTAAAAAAAACCACGCTATTAGATACTTAGACATCTTTAATGTTCTGAGTGCCACTGATATCCGGCACCGTATTTCGTTTTTATAGCGTCAAACTTATCATCGCTGAATAGAAATTTTTTTCTTATTTGTTTAATCTGGGTAACAACGCTTGATTCATCAATAAATATTTCAGAGTGCTCAATTAACTGTGATT
>JAURFX010000064.1 GCA_030834065.1 Gammaproteobacteria bacterium | reverse complement strand
TTGCTTCAGGATTTTTCAGCAGCCATGCAGGAGATGGCGCTCATGCAGCACCTACCAAAAGCTAGCTTTACAGATACGCATGACCAAAAACTATTTGAATTATCAAAAAAAATTAGTGGACAAGAGATTCAGATGATTTATCAGATGGCACTTATGGGAATAAGGGATATCCCATTATCACGTCTCCCAGATACGGCATTTAAGATGACACTAATAAGGATGATCGCATTTCAACTAGATGCATTACCGGTCAAGCCTTTACGCCAAGGCCCTGAAGTCAAAGAGATAAAAAAAAAGACCTTAACTAAAGATCCATCAATCAAGGATCCAAAAAATGAAGCTAGATCCAAAGCTGAAATGCAAAGCGTACCTATTGCAAAAACATACAAGTTTGATGATTGGGAAGACCTCATCAATAAGCTATCACTCACCGGTGCCTTGCTAGAATTTGCTCAAAATATTGAGCTTAAATCTTACGATTCAAATTCTTTTAAATTCGTTATCTCGGACAAGCATCAGCATCTTCATACCGAAAATCTTGAGGGGGCTTTGAGCCTAGCACTTAAGGATTTTTTTGGATCAAATATCAGAGTACATATCAAATCTGATCAAGAGGATTTAAAAAATACGGTGTCAACGAAGATTGCAAAGGAGAAATATCAGAATCTCAAAAAGGCCAAGGAAGACCTAAAAAGTGATGAGCTATTTAACCTTCTAGAGGCCGAATTTGACGCAAAGATAGAATCCATAGAAATGCATACAGAGAAGGAGTGAGTATGAAAGATTTAATGAGCCTAATGAAAACAGCAAGAGACATGCAAAAGGGCATGAAAAAGACGCAAAAGGAACTCTCTAAGCTGTGCGTTGTTGGCACTTCATTGAACGGTAAAGTTGAAATTACTTTGCTGTGTAATTACAAGGTTAAAGACGTAAAAATAAATCGGGAAGTTCAGCTATCTGCCCATGATATAGAGCAGGGGATCAAAGAGGCCCTTACCGAAGCGCTTCAAAAAATTGAAAAAACAACCAATGAAAAAATGGCTCATCTAAAACAAGGGATACCGTCTATACCAGGTCTAGGATTTTAATGACTCAATTCGCATCAAAAAAATTAAATGATCTGATCCATGCACTCAAGATGCTGCCTAGTATCGGCCCTAAGTCAGCTCAGCGAATTGCATTCCAGTTATTGCAACATGAGAAAGATATTGCAATGCACTTGTCAGAGAAGCTAAAAGATGCTGTGGAGGGCCTTAGAAGTTGTAACACATGTCGCATGTTTGCTGACGAGGAAACTTGCATAATATGTCAAGATGAAAACAGGGACCTTAAAAAGATATGTATTGTTGAGTCACCGATCGATGTAGTAAGCATGGAGAAGTCTAATGCATACCATGGTAAATACTTTATTCTTATGGGTCATTTATCTCCAATTGACGGGATTGGTCCTGATGAGATTGGGGTTCCATTGCTTGAGTCTTTGCTTGCTCAAGGACAGTTTGATGAAATGATCGTTGCTACCAGCATGACAGTCGAGGGAGAAGCAACCGCTCATATGCTCTCAGTACTTGCAAGAAAGTATGCTATTTCCCCTACACGCTTAGCGTTCGGGCTACCTGTCGGTAGCGAGCTTGAGTACATTGATCAAAATACCCTTTCAAGGGCTATTTTAGGACGTAATGCAATTAAGGAAGAGTAAATGAAAGACTGTATCTTTTGTAAGATTGTTGCTGGCGAGATCCCCTCTGATATAGTTTATGATGACACCCATGTGTTGGCATTTAGGGATATCGCTCCTCTAACGCCGAAACATATTTTAGTAATCCCAAAAATACACTGCAGATCAGCTAAAGATAGTAAATGCACACCTGAGGTTTTTTCTCAGATATGCCAAGCGGTACAAAAAATTACTAGCCAAGAGAATATTGAGGAGTTTAGACTTGTAACCAATATTGGGGAGCAGGGTGGACAGACCGTGTTTCATCTGCATTTCCATATTCTTGCGGGTAGACAAATGAGATCTATGGGCTAAAGGAGTTAATGATGAAATCAATAAATATAATTAATTTAATAAGTATCATGATAATTACTGGATGCATGAGCATCCAAGTTCAGGTCAATGAGCCTGAAATGACATTAACTGAGAGTATAACAATGGAACAAAGCAATAACCCTTTCTTAAAGCGAGTTGAATTTTATGATAATTATCCTAGATTTGATCTAATCGAGCCCCAGCATTATGCGGAAGCTTTCACCGTAGGTATGCGTGAACATCTCGAAGAAATTGAATTGATTGCTAACCAAGAAGCGACTCCCACCATCGATAATACTCTCATTGCGATGGAGCGTTCTGGAAGGTTACTCGATCGTGTTGCAAGGGTTTTTTATGCGATGTCCTCTACCAACACCAATGATGAAATTGATGCTATCGAGGTACAGATTGCACCTGAACTAGCAAAGCATCAGGATGAGATCTCACTAAATGAGAATCTCTTTAACAGAATTCAGAGACTATATAACGAGCGTGAAGCTTTAAATTTAAATGCTGAGACCCTAAGGCTCCTTGAAGAAACTTATGACGGATTTATTCGGTCTGGGGCGGGTCTTGGTGAAGCAGATAAGTCGAGACTTAGAGAGATTAATCAGGAGCTCGCATCTTTGCAAACTCAGTTTGATCAAAACGTCCTGGACGAACGCAATCGCCAAACAATTTTTATTAATGATGTTTCTGAGCTTGCTGGTCTGACACAGGGCCAGATTGAGCGGGCAGCTCAGGATGCCGAATCGATGGGTCATCCAGGTGAATATGCAATCCCTCTGCTAAATACCTCAAGTCAGCCCTATCTTTCAGTATTAGAGAACAGGGCGCTAAGGCAGAGGATTATGAATGCGTCGCTCTCCAGAGGTCTTGATGGTGATTTTGCAAATGCTGAGATTATTGTTGGTATTGTTAGGCTAAGATCTGAGAGGGCTCAGCTTCTTGGTTACCCAAACCATGCAAGCTATGTGCTCTCAAATCAAACAGCTCAAAATGAGCATGCGGTGATTGATAGATTGCGAGGCTTAAGCGCAAGCGCTTCTCGTAATGCCCTAGCGGAGGCCGCGCAATTACAGTCAGTGATCGATAATGAGGGGGGAAACTTTGATCTAGAGTCTTGGGATTGGCCTTTTTACTCTCAGCAGCTTCGTCAGCAGCTCTATTCATTTGATGAATCAGATCTAATGCCTTATTTAGAAATGAATAATGTTCTAGAGAATGGAGTCTTTTTTGCTGCGAATCTTGCCTTTGGTATTAGTTTTAGTGAGAGGCAGGATTTACCGATTTATCAAGAGGATATAAGAGTCTTTGATGTAACCGATGCGGATGGAACACAGCTTGGTCTATTTGTTTTTGATCCCTATGCAAGGTCAAATAAAAGAGGGGGCGCGTGGATGAATAGTTATGCCTCACAATCAAAATTACTCGGAACCTCACCTATCGTGGCAAATCATCAAAATATTACAAAACCTTCAGGTGATGAGGCAACCCTTTTGACGTTTGATGAGGTGACAACCATGTTCCATGAATTTGGACACGCATTGCATGGACTTTTCTCAAATGTTTTTTATCCATCGCTCTCTGGCACTGCTGTACCGAGGGACTTCGTAGAGTATCCATCTCAGGTCAATGAGCTATGGTCAGTATGGCCAGAGGTTTTAGCGAACTATGCTGTCCATTATCAAACCGGAGAGCCGATCCCTAGGGATCTCTTAAATAGAGTTATTGAATCAGAGCAGTTCAACCAGGGCTACGCAACCTCAGAGTACTTGGGAGCATCCGTAATTGACATGGAATTGCACCGTCTGGCTTATGATGATATTCCAACTGCTGAAGGATTAATGGATTTTGAGGCGTCAGTGCTTGATGATTATGGGCTAAACCTATCGATGGTCCCACCTCGATACCGATTCCCATACTTTTCACATATCATGGGTGGCTATTCCGCGGGATATTATTCATATATCTGGAGCGAAGTTTTAGATGCTGATACGGCTGCCTATTTTTATGAGGAGCCCTCAGCAGCGCGCGACAGGGGACAGGCACTTCGAGATGGAGTGCTTTCAAGGGGCAACAGTCAAAATGTCATGGAGCTTTATAGAAATTTTCGTGGGCGTGATGCAGAGGTTAGATTCTTATTAGAGAGAAGGGGTCTTAATTAAGGTCTCAGTGTTTTGGAATTTCTAACCATTGCCTTGGCCCATGCTATAGCAGTAGCGTCGCCCGGGCCTGATTTTGCACTTATATTAAAAACTTCATTGACCAAGGGTCATAGAGCAGGTGCAATAGCAGCTCTTGGCATCGCTTCTGGGATTTCTCTGCATATGTTTTATTGCATTGTAGGAC
>JAURFX010000010.1 GCA_030834065.1 Gammaproteobacteria bacterium | reverse complement strand
CCTTGATTACTTCATAAGATGGAAGTGGATTTCCATTTTTCTGGAGTAGCTCTTGTAATTTTGTCTTAGCATCTTTGAGATCATTAGGATCCGGCAAGTTTTGAAATTCATCAAAAAATAAAGAATGAACCACATTCTCAATTGCTTCAATACCACCGTCTAAATAGATAGCCCCAAAAATTGCTTCTAGGCAGTTTGCGATGACAGACTCCTTGTTATAGCTGCCTGATCGTAATTCACCCTGTCCAAGCACGATAAACTCACTTAAATTTATTTTTTTTCCAATTTCAGCTAACTTATTACCGTTCACTAAATGAGACCTCATTCTGGTTAATGCACCCTCATCGATGTCATTTATGTAATTATAGAGGTATATAGAAATAATCTGTCCTAGGATGCTATCACCTAAGAATTCTAATCGCTCATTATTTTGATTAGAAATGCTTTTGTGAGTAAGTGCAGTCTCTAAAAGTGATAAGTTTTTAAACTGATATCCAAGCTTAAGATGACACCATTCGGTTAAATCCATAGCGCTAACCTTCTATGAACCCTAGTCGCTCCCATTTAAAAGCATCTTGATCTTCATCATTCCAGTGCATCCAAATAAAGACTGGTTTTCCAACTAAATTATCTTCTGGGACAAAACCAACAACCGAAAATCTACTATCCTGACTGTTGTCTCTGTTATCGCCCATCATAAAATAATGACCCTCAGGGACGTTATATAAGCCACCCGGTGAAAGTCGGCTATTCATATGAATGATCTGGTGTTCGGATCCATAGGTTTCCTGCATAAGGGCAAGATTGGAATCATCAGCATAATTACCGACATAATTATTCTCTACGAGATGATCATTAACCCAAAGCTCTTTCTCTTGATAGTCATAAAATACCTCGTCACCTGGTAAGCCAATCACTCGTTTAACATAAACAATTGATGGATCAGAGGGAAGTCGAAATACCACCATCTCTCCCCTTTCAGGAGTCCGAGAGCCAAAAATACGTTTCCCGGCAATCGGTAATCTCACTCCAAATGAATGTTTATTTACGAATATAAAATCTCCATCAAGAAGATTTGGGGTCATAGAGCCAGATGGGATTCTAAAAGGCTCAATAATAAATGATCTCAAGATAAAGACTACAAGCAAAACAGGGAAAAAGCCTGCTGTATAGTCAGCAAATTTGCTTGGTGCGTAATTTGTATGCTTTCTCTTTCCATAAAAAATATAAAACCAAAAGAAACCTGTCGAAACAGTTAAAACCAGAATCACCCATTCAAATAACATCATCTAACCCCTATTGATTTATTAAGATTCTAACTCTATTTAGATTTATTCTGAAGCACCGCTAGAAAAGCCTCTTGAGGTATCTCAACAGAGCCAAGCTGCTTCATTCTTCTTTTTCCGGCCTTTTGTTTTTCAAGTAACTTCATTTTACGTGTCACATCACCACCGTATAGTTTTGCTGTAACATCTTTCCTTAGAGCTTTAACATTGCTTCTGGCTAAAATATGACCCCCTATCGCAGCCTGTATTGCAACCTCAAACTGCTGTCTTGGTATCACGTCCTTCAAAGTTGCAACAATCTCTCTACCTCTTCTGTCTGAAAATGATCGATGCACGATCATGGATAACGCATCAACCTTATCTTTATTTATTAGAATATCCATCTTTACAAGATCCGATGTCTGAAATCTAATAAATTCATAGTCAAAGGAACCGTAACCACGACTTACACTCTTTAGCTTATCAAAAAAATCTAGCACCACCTCTGCCATAGGAAGTTCATAGACCAAAGTTACTTGTTCTCCATGATAAGTAAGATTTTTTTGAACGCCCCTCTTCTGTTCGCATAGCTCAATCACTTGTCCTAAATAATTCTGTGGAAGAAGTATGTTAGCCCTAATGATTGGCTCTTGAATTTCTTTAATATAGGTTTGCTCAGGAAGTTGCGATGGGTTCTCTACTGAGACAGTCTCTCCATCGGTTCTAATGACCTGATAGACGACAGTAGGTGCCGTTGATATTAGATTCAGGTCATACTCTCTCTCAAGGCGCTCCTGAATAATTTCCATATGGAGTAGACCTAAAAAACCACAACGGAATCCAAAACCCAAGGCGGTACTGCTCTCCGGCTCATAGTGAAGTGCGGCATCATTAAGGGATAATTTACTTAATGCCTCCCTAAAGTCCTCAAAATCATCAGAGCTTATCGGAAACAATCCAGCAAAAACTCTTGGTTTTATTTGTTTAAATCCAGGTAATGCCTCTGCAGTTGATTTATGCATTCTGATCGTATCTCCAACAGGTGCGCTCCCAATCTCTTTGATCCCAGAGATAACATAGCCAACATCCCCAGTATCAAGAACATCAACCTTGATCATTTTTGGCGTAAACACACCCACATAATCTACTGTGTATTTCTTTTGGGTCGATAATATTTCTATTTCGTCCCCTTTACGTATTGAACCACAGACAATTCGAACCAGCGTTACGATACCTAAGTAAGAGTCAAACCAAGAATCAATAATTAATGCCCGTAACTCTTTATTATGATTTGGCTCTGGTGGAGGAATAAGACGAATGATCTCCTCAAGCAAAGATTCAATATTCTCACCTGTCTTAGCGCTAACTTGCAAAGCATTTGAAGCATCAATACCAATGATATTTTCAATCTCCCTCGCAACCCTATCTGGCTCAGCGGAGGGGAGATCAATTTTATTTAGTACTGGTATTACCTCTAGACCCTGTTCAATGGCGGTATAACAATTTGCAACGCTTTGCGCCTCTACCCCTTGAGCCGCATCAACAACAAGCAATGCCCCTTCACAGGCAGACAAAGATCTAGAAACCTCGTATGAAAAATCAACGTGTCCAGGCGTATCAATGAAATTAAGCTTATAAACCTGGCCATCTTTTGAATTAAAATTTAATGTTACTGACTGAGCCTTGATGGTAATGCCCCGCTCCCTTTCTAAATCCATCGAGTCGAGCACTTGATCGGCCATCTCTCTGTCAGTTAGCCCTCCACAAACCTGAATAAACCTATCTGCTATGGTTGATTTTCCATGGTCAATATGAGCAATGATCGAGAAATTTCTTGTATTCTTGCTCATAATCCCATTAAAGACTTTATCTGTTCATGATCCACAGGATGCAATCTTACTCTCTCTCCATTAATTATTAACACGGGTATCTCAAGTCCATATAATTTTTTTAGATTGATATCCTCGTCTATGTCTATCATTAAAATATCAAGTAAATCTCTATAGGTAGATTTCAATTCATCTTCGAGCATTTCGCATAAATGACAGTCCTGCCTTGAGTATATGATTGCTTGAATCATTTTAATGACTTACCTGCCTGTGCACGTATATCAAGTATAATTTTCTCAAATTGCTCGGGAATTTGAATATTCTCAGTAACCAGTAGGTAATGTAAATCTGGATCAGGTAAATCTAATATTTCTTTTAGATTTTGCAGTGATTCATCATTTAATTCATCAATATGACTATCGAAGTAAGGCATGAGTATATAATCAAGCTCTCTCATACCCCGCTTGCAACGCCATTTAAGCAATCCCTTATTGATAGACATTTAGGCTTAATGCTGCCTATCTGCCATCATCTTCTTAATTTTTGCAATGGATTTTCCAGGATTTAAATCTTTTGGACAAGCTTGTGTACAATTAAGAATCGTATGACATCGATAAAGTCTGAATGGATCTTCAAGATCATCAAGCCTTTGCCCAGTATACTCATCACGCGTATCAACAATCCATCTGTAAGCCTGTAATAATGCTGCTGGACCTAGATATCGATCAGAGTTCCACCAATAACTTGGGCATGATGAAGAGCAACAAGCACAAAGAATACACGCTGAGGGTTCATCAATTTTTTCTTGGTCTTCTTTAGATTGCAGTCTTTCACCATCCGGTGGGGGTGGAGTATCAGACTGAAGCCAAGGCTTAATGGATGCATATTGAGCATAAAAGTTAGTTAAATCAGGCACCAAATCCTTAATTACTGGCATATGAGGTAAAGGATAGATTTTCACCTCACCCTTTATATCTGAGATAGACTTTAAGCATGCCAAGGTGTTGGTTCCATCGATGTTCATTGCACATGACCCACAGATCCCCTCTCTGCATGATCTTCTAAATGTCAAAGTCGTATCAATTTCATTTTTTATTTTTATAAGTGCATCAAGCACCATAGGTCCACAATCATTAAGGTCTACATGATAAGTATCAACTCTGGGGTTTTTTTCATCATCTGGATCATATCGATAAATCTTAAAGAGTTTGGTTGAAGAGCTTGATGAGTTATGCTCTTTGCCTTTTGAAATTTTTGAATTCTTAGGTAGCGTAAATTTAGTCATATCTATTTACCAATTAATAAGTTCTCGCCTTGGGCGGTATAGACTTTACATCATCTGTTAGCGAATTGAGTTGAACCTTTCTATCACCAAAAGTTACCTCTCCGTTGGAAGCAATCCAGGAGATCGTATGTTTCATCCAATTATTATCATCTCGATCAGGATAATCCTCTCTTGCCTGAGCACCTCTACTTTCGGTTCTGTATAGCGCCGACTTAATAGTCGCCATTGCCTGCGGAAGCAAGTTATCTAGCTCTAGGGTTTCAATTAGATCTGTATTCCATATAAGAGACCTGTCGCTGACAGACACATTTGAAAATGAATCATAAACCGGCTGAAGGAGGTCAATCCCCTCTTGAAGAGAGTCTCCTGAGCGGAATACCGCCGCATTACTCTGCATTATTTTTTGCATGGATAACCTTATATCTGCAGTCCTGGTATCGCCTTTGGCGTTTCTTAATTTATCAAGCCTTGAGATAGATTCTTCACCATGACCCTCATTAAAGGGTTTAAGTTTTTGCTTAGCTTTTAAAATCTGACCGCAACGAATTGAGGCGGCCCTGCCAAAAACCACAAGATCAATCAGTGAGTTTGAGCCTAATCGGTTAGCACCATGCACAGAGACACATGCGGCCTCACCCACTGCCATGAGGCCTGGCACCACTGTTTCCTCGCCAGAGCCAGTAATATTGATAACCTCGCCGTAGTAGTTAGTCGGTATCCCCCCCATGTTGTAATGCACGGTTGGCAGAACTGGAATTGGCGATTTATTAACATCAACATTTGCAAAAATTTTAGCAGTTTCAGCAATGCCAGGTAATCTCTCTTGAATGACCTCTTTACCTAGGTGCTCTAAATGAAGATGAACATGGTCTTGGTCCTTGCCTACACCTCTGCCCTCTCTAATTTCAATTGTCATTGCTCGACTGACAACATCTCGAGAGGCAAGATCTTTAGCGTTGGGCGCGTAGCGCTCCATAAATCTCTCGCCGTCGGAATTAGTTAGGTATCCT
Source organism: Gammaproteobacteria bacterium (assembly GCA_030834065.1). Classification (GTDB taxonomy): domain Bacteria; phylum Pseudomonadota; class Gammaproteobacteria; order Steroidobacterales; family Rariloculaceae; genus JAURFX01. The sequence goes on along the minus strand of JAURFX010000010.1, from coordinate 22,241 downwards.
CCCTCGCCTCTTGATCCTTCAGTAATCAAACAACCTGCACCATAGATACCAGTGGGATGAAATTGAACAAATTCCATATCCTGTAATGGAAGTCCAGCTCGAACGACCATACCATTACCATCACCAGTGCAGATATGAGCGCTGGTGGCAGAAAAATATGCTCGACCGTATCCACCGGTTGCCAAAACAACCATTTGCGAATTAAATCGGTGTAATACTCCATTAGACATATCAAGTGCTGTAATACCACGGCACACGCCATCCTCCATAATCAGATCTAGCGCAAAATACTCTATAAAAAACTCTGCCCGATTTTTTAATGACTGTTGATAAAGTGCGTGTAGCATGGCATGACCCGTACGGTCGGCTGCTGCACAGGTTCTCTGTGCCGTTCCCTCTCCGTAGTGCGTTGTCATACCTCCGAATGGTCTTTGATAAATCTTTCCCTCCTCGGTTCTGGAGAAAGGCACACCGTAATGCTCTAGCTCAATGACTGCCTGTGGAGCCTCTTTACACATGTACTCTATAGCATCTTGGTCACCCAGCCAATCTGATCCCTTTACCGTGTCATACATGTGCCATCGCCAATCATCTTGACCCATATTTCCAAGGGCTGCGCTGATTCCGCCTTGAGCTGCAACCGTATGGCTTCTTGTTGGAAAAACTTTACTCAAACAAGCTGTGGTCAAGCCCTGTTCGGCCATTCCAAGGGTAGCCCTAAGTCCGGCACCGCCTGCACCAATGATAACAACGTCATAATTATGATCTATAAAAGTATATTCCTTTGACATTTTTTAGATTCCAAAAAAAAGAATAAAAACTGAAAAAATACCGAGCGCCGATAAAAAGAGATGTATCAGAGTGCTTGACACCAATACCATTGTCTTTATTCCTTTATTGTGAACATAGTCCTCGACTATCACCTCAATTCCGAGCTTCGAGTGGTAAGCAACCGAAATAATCGTAAGTATAAGTAAGACTGCGGTGATTGGGTTCTGAAACCATGACATCAGCTCACTGTAAGAAAAATTTGGCCAGGCAATAATTTCAATAAGCAGCCAAATTCCTAATAAGGCAATAGCGATCGCGCTGACTCTTTGTGACCACCAATGTGAGAAACCTGCCTTAGCCGAACCGAGATATGAAACCTTACTGAGGGGAGATCTTAATGACATAGCTAAAAAATTACCAAAAAAGCATAAATGGCAGTCAGTATTAATGTCGCAAAAATAACGATCATTCCACCAAGTTCAATTTGTGATTTCTCAAAACCTTTACCGGCATCCCACACCAGGTGCCTTAATCCATTACCGAGATGATAAAAAAATGCAAAGGCCCATCCTAGCAATAATATTTTAAAAAAAATCCCATTAAAGATTACTGATGCCTCTTTAGGATAATCTGAATCTGTCAGTTGATACAACCAGATCACAAAGACTAGAAAGCCGAGTGTAAGAATAACTCCAGTTATTCGATGAAAGATCGAAAGCAGTGCACATAAGGGCAATCTATAAATCTGTAAGTGAGGTGATAGGGGTCTTTCTTTATTCATTGTTTGCTCAAAAATCAATGCACCTTCCAGCTCTTTCCCAGTCACCATACCTTGTTGGTTCTAGGCCAGAGGGACCGCCCAGTTCCTTTGTCTTAGATTCCTCAATAGCCTTCTTTATTGAGTTCATTGTTTTTGGCATATTACTTGGCTTGGTTTCTTTTACTGATACATTCATAATGTGTGTATATTTTGCCAGAAATAGTTAACGATATCACTAGAATATCCAACAAAATAAATGAAAGTTATAGGACTTTGAAATGTTTGATAATTTAACGGAAAGTCGAGAAAAAAATTTATCACTCTTGCAGGTAAAGGGAGAGGATTATATGGTATTTCTTAACAATCTATTTGCCCTGGACCTAACAAAAATTCATGATAAATCTGGCAGTTATGGATCATGGCTCAATCATCAGGGTAAAGTAAAATTTACCTTCTCGATTTTTCATCTAGATGAATCACTTATAATAGCAACTGAGAGTTCAGATCAAGTTTTATTAAGTCAGGAGTTAAGCAAATATAAGCTTAGGTCTAAAGTTAAAATTAATAATTGTGATGACACTTATCAACACTGCTATTGTGAAAATGATGCTAAGCAATTATTGGCTGATGCATCTTTTAAAATTTTCTCAAACCAAAATATCACCTCTCTTATTTTCAAAAAAAATTCAAAGAAACGTCAGCTCTATAGGAACATTCGGACGATTAATTCCGATCAACTTATCAAAATGGGACTACCAATAATTGGTGGAGCTAACAAAGAAAAATTTAATAGCGTATTTCTTAATTTGGCTCAATACAACGCGATTAGTAATTCAAAAGGATGCTACCCAGGCCAAGAAATCGTCAATAAGCTGTCGCGAAAGAAAAATATGAAGCAGTCATTTCAGCTTTTCAAGTTACAGAATGATCCGAATAAAAATGTCAAAGCTGGTGATGAAATCATCTCAGAAAATAATTTCATAGGGCATGTAGTTAATGTGACTAGCGATAATTATCTCACAGCTATGATTTTGGATAATGATAATAAAAGCCAAAAAGTAGTAAATGGGTTAAATCTAGAGGCTCTAGAATTTGCTACTTAAAAACTTCGGGTCTCATGTGTGGAAATAAAATGACATCGCGAATAGATGCAGAGTCAGTCAATAGCATAGTAAGCCTATCAATTCCTATCCCAAGACCCGCAGCAGGAGGCATAGCAAACTCTAAAGCCCTAATATAGTCGTGATCATAATGCATAGCTTCCTGATCACCCCTATTCATTAGCTCCACCTGCTCCCTAAACCTCTGTGACTGATCAATAGGATCATTGAGCTCAGAGAATCCATTTGCGATCTCCTTGCCAGCAATAAACAATTCAAACCTTTCCGTTAAAAATTCATCAGAATCCTTTCTTCTGGACAATGGTGATACCTCAACAGGATAATCAATGACAAAGGTAGGATTCAAAATCTTACTCTCAATTTTTTGCTCAAAAAGCTCTAATTGAACCTTTCCAATGCCCCACGTATCATCCCTTTTTATTCCTAGGTTTAATAGTATTTTTTCAAGAACATCGATTTGACGGACATTCTTAGCATTAAGCTCTGTAAACTCCTCAATAAGCAAGTCCTCGATTGACTTTCTTTCGAAAGGCTTTTTCATACTTATGATTTTTCCTTGGTAGCTTATTTCGTCCTTACCATGCAATTTATGCGCAACGAAAGATAATAAGCTCTCAACTAGAATCATATAATCATGATAATCAGCATAGGCTTCATACGATTCAAGCATTGTAAATTCTGGATTATGTTGAGTCGATACACCTTCGTTTCTAAAACTTCGGTTAATCTCAAATACCTTTCGGTATCCACCCACAAGGAGTCTCTTAAGGTAAAGCTCGGGAGCGATTCGTAAAAATAAATCGATGTCTAAGGCATTATGATGCGTTTTAAATGGTCGTGCTATCGCGCCCCCAGCAATTGGATGCATCATCGGTGTTTCTACCTCAATGTATTCCTGCTCATTAAACCATTCGCGAATAGCTTTTATAATAAAAAAACGTTGGTTAAAAACGTTTAAAGATTCTTTCGAGGTAATTAAATCAAGATAACGCTGTCTGTTCTTTATCTCTTGATCTTGAATGCCATGAAATTTTTCAGGTAAAGGTCTTAGGCATTTAGAAATAATCTTGACGAATTCTGATCGTAATGTGAGCTCTTTGGTTTTGGTAAAAAATAATGGGCCCTGAGAAAGAATGATGTCTCCTAGATCAATAAGCTTAATCCCCTCAAATGCCTCTTCTCCAACAATATCTATTTGAACGCAGAATTGGAATTCACCACTTGCATCCCTTACTCTTAAGAAAGCAAGTTTTCCCATAACTCTCTTTGCGATTAACCTTCCCGCAATACAAAAAATTTCGCTCTGTTCAAATATCTGATCAGGGTCAGAGTTATCAAATTTTTCATGCAGTACCGAAGCTAAACTATCTGGCTTAAGATCATTAGGATAGGCTATGCCCTTTTGTCTTAAATGCTCGAGCTTGCTCTTTCTCTCATCGATTAATTGATTTTCGCTTTTGTTTATTTCTTCATTCATAGTTTATATACCCATTTTAAGGCTTGCCTCAAGAAAAGTCCTTAAGTCTCCATTTAATATTGCCGTTGGGTTACCGCTTTCTACATTGGTTCTTAAGTCTTTCACCCTGGACTGATCAAGAACATAGGATCTTATTTGATTACCCCAGCCGATATCAGATTTTTCTTCCTCGAGCGCCTCTGCTTCACTAGCCTTGATCTGTCTCTCTCGTTCATATAATTTTGCTTTTAACTGATTCATGGCACTGGCTTTATTTTTATGCTGCGAGCGATCATTTTGGCATTGAACAACAATGTTAGTCGGCAAGTGCGTAATACGAACTGCAGACTCGGTTTTATTCACGTGTTGCCCGCCTGCACCACTTGCTCTGTAGACATCAATCTTGAGATCCGAAGGATTGATATCAACTTCGATATCATTGTCTATCTCAGGTGATATGTAGGCCGAGGCAAATGAGGTATGACGCTTATTATTTGAATCAAAAGGAGATTTTCTAACGAGTCTATGAACTCCGGTTTCGGTTCTAAGCCAGCCATAGGCATAATCACCTACGATGTGAATGGAGGCATGCTTTAACCCTGCAACCTCGCCAGGCATATAATCAAGAATCTCTACCTTGTAATTCATCGAGTCACACCACTTTAGGTACATTCTAAATAGCATTTCAGCCCAATCTTGGGCCTCAGTACCCCCTGACCCAGACTGAATATCTAGGTAAGCATTCCGAGAATCCATATCACCAGAGAACATTTTTTTAAATTCAAAATTTTCTAGCACTGTTCTTTGCTTCTCAACGATATCAATGATTTCCTCTAGAATTGAGTGCTCTTTTTCATCAATCGCAAATTCAAATAATTCTCTAGTCTCTTTAAGCTTGTCAGAAAGAGTTTGAAAGGGTATCACAATGTTATCTAACTTATTCTTTTCTTGATTCAGAGAGGTAGCTTTATCAACATCCTTCCATACCTCAGGATTTTGTAGCTCTAAGTTTATTTCCTGAAGTCTTTCTTGCAACATTTCAATGTCAAAGATACCCCCTGAGGGACTCAGCCCTCTCCTGAAAATCTTTTATACATTGCTCAAGGCTTGTAATTTCCATATTCGTTTAAATTGAAAATATTTAGTTGAATGTTTCTTTGGCCGTTAAATACATTAATCATTGGCGAGTAGTCAATATTATATAGATTGTCTTGAGAAATATTGACCCCTTTTGCATTAAAAAATATCGCACTAAATATTTTTTTTTCATCTGCTATCCTTAAGGTCATTCTTAGATGTTTGTCTTTAACCCATGAGAAAGACTCAATATAAAATGATTGGTAGAATCTTGGGTATTCAAATCCCTTTCCCCAAGGCCCTAATTGATTGATTAGCTCTAAATTCTCTATGGTCAGCTCATCATCCGTAAGGCTTCCATCATGATAAATAGCTGGATCTGTTTTAGGATCCCATTGATCGATTAGCTTAAACATAGAAACTTTCAAATCATTCAGCGAATTACGCTCAATGGTTAAACCAGCGGCCATGGCATGCCCTCCAAAATTTTTCATCAAATTTTTATCCTGCTTGGATACTTCCTGTAGGAAATCCCTTAGGTGGAATCCATGTATTGATCTTCCAGATCCCTTTATCAAATGACTGCCTCCCGAGAAAATAAAAGTGGGTAAGAGGTATTTGTCTTTAATTTTTGACGCGATTAATCCAATAATACCTTCATGCCATTCATCAAATTGAAGCACGATAATCTTCGCATCCTTTTCAACTGATCTGCTTGCGATATCAAACGCCTGACTCTGCATCTCAGCCTGCAGCGCCTGTCTTTTACTATTCACGCTCATGAGCTCATCGCAAATAGTTGATAATTTTTTTAAATCCTCCTCAACCAGACAGTCAATACCTAATTGAATCTGATTAAGCCTGCCTGCAGCATTAATTTTTGGCGCAATTCTATAGGACAGGTCCTCTTCGTCAATGTTTTCAAGTACAATCCCCATCCTCTCAGCTAGCATCATGATACCAGGCCTCCCTTTTCTCTCAGAGAGAAGTTTAAGTCCATACTTGATAAGTGTTCTGTTTGTGTAATCTAAATTTACCAAATCTGCCATGGTCCCCAAAGCAACTATATCTATGAATTTTTTTGGGATATCTGTATATCCCAACTCTAGACTCAAATTAGCAAGCAAATAGAATGACACTCCAACGGCAGCTAAATTTTTACCTTTAAAGTTAGAATATTTAGAATTTGGATTTACTATAGCAAGCGCATCTGGAAGCGTGTCAGTTGAAAGATGGTGATCAACGATAATGGTTTCAATGCCTTGTTTTTTTGCATATAGCACAGCCTCATGAGCAGTAATACCATTATCAACAGTGATGATTAGAGCTGGGTCATGAGCTATCTTAACCTCATCTATGCCTAATTTACTGAGCCCATATCCCTGAGAAAACCGATCAGGTATAAAATACTCAACTTGCTTAAATCCCATGGCTTTAAGAGAGAGAATGAAGAGAGAGGTACTGGTTGCACCATCAGCATCATAGTCTCCATAGATCACAATTTTCTTATCAAAATAATCTAAAATTTTTTGAGTAGCGGTTATCACCTCATGGAATGAACTAATACTAAGTATTTGATTAAGCTTTAAATCAACCTGTTTATAATTCTCAATCGATCTGCTCATTAGAATCGACTTGACAAATGCTGGCCATTCATCAGGAAACATGCCTACAATATTAGGATGAACATCCCTCAACTTATATTTAATTCTTCTCATTAAAATTATGGATCTTCATAAAGAGACAAATACTGAATTATTGATCTCTTATTACGATGAATCGAAAATCATCATTAATAATAATATATTTTCCTCATCATTATGCATAACTACAGATTATAAGATCCATGAGGTCGATGATAAGATTTTTGAGATTAATGCTTTGTCTCAAATATTAGCAAATATCGAGCAAGAACCAGAGATTATTGTAATAGGTACTGGAAACCAAACTGATACATTACTTTTACAATCCATTAAGAAAATTCAAAGTAAAATGAGCACTGGGATTGAATTAATGAATACGCCGTCTGCCATAAGAACCATTAATTTGCTTATTTCCGAGGGTCGCAAAGTATTCTCTTTGTTAAAGTTCTGAAATGATTTGCCTTGGATTAACGGAACCTCCATTCCTTCTAATCTCAAAGTAAATGCCTCTCTGTCTATTAGATAGTAGACCTGCAGTACCGATCTCTTCACCTTGATTGAGACTCATACCAAGTGATACTTTGATATCATTGAGAAAACCATAAGCTGAAATAGTGTTATCTAAATGCTCAATCAGAATCAGATTGCGATAGCCTATGATATCTCTCCCAATATAAACAACTCTTCCACTTTGAACCGCAACAACTCTTGAGTCAGTACTGGTTATTTCTATACCATTAGAGAGAATTGTGCCTTGATTATAAGCTCTAACGACCGAACCGTTGACCGGCTTGATCCATACATTAGTCTGAACAGGTGCAGCTTGGCTTGGAATAGATACTGCCAACTCGATGGGTTTAGTATTATCAATGATCTCTTCAGCCTCTGAAACCACATCTGAAATTTGCACATTACATCGAATATCAATAATCTGACCAACATAAATATCATTTGGATTGCTAAAATCATTACAACGTATAAGCTCGGCAGTGGTTGTACTATAAAACCAGGCGATTGCAGTCAGTGTATCTCCCCGTCGCACAGTATAAGTGCTGGTTGAATAATCAATTAAGGTGCTCGAACATGCATTCAATATAATTGCATTAAATAAAAAAATAATTTTTTTCATAAGAAATAATACAAAAAAAGAAGGATTGCTAAGATCAAGGTGATGGTATTGACATACTTAAGTATTTCTTTTGGACTTAAACGATAGAAGAGTATGACAATTATGGCTTCTAGAAAAAATCTTATGCCTCTACCAATTGCGGATGAGACAACAAATGTTAAGAGCGGAAAACCAAGAAATCCAGCGGTGACCGTAAATATTTTATAGGGGATAGGCGTTAAAGATGCTAATAAAATTACCAATACGCCATAAGAATCAAAGTATGGTTGTACCAGTGAGACATCTACACTGACGCCCATTAAAAGCAATAAAGCTGATATATCCTCAAAGAAGTATTGACCGATTAAATAACCAAAGATTCCCCCAAAAACTGAGAAAATTGTTGTTAGAAATGCAAAGTAAAGTGCTCTTTCCCTGTTTACTAAACATAAAGGCAAAAGCATAACATCTGGGGGGATAGGAAAAATAATTGCTTCAATAAACGACACGAACGCTAGCCAAGCGCTTGCTGTCCTTCTCTTGGAGAGAGAGGTAAGATGGTCAATCAACTTTCTAATCATGAATAACCCCGGATAAAAAAGGGACAAAATTTACAGCCTCTAGCTCTTCTTGATATAGTTTTGATCTTTTTTTTATGATCTTAGTCAGTACCTGTGTCGTATTCCCAATAGGCCCGATGAATACTCCGTTACTTGCTAGCTGAGTATCTAGTAGCTTTACGGGTGCCTCTTCAATAGCCGCCGAGAGAATGATGGCATCAAATGGAGCTGAGTTTAGGTATCCATTATTCCCATCCGCATGAATAATCGAAACATTTCTGATACCTAGCTTTCTAATCAAATTTGAGGATTTTTTAACTAAGGAGTAAATTCTCTCAACGCCATAAACATGCTCCGCTATTCCTGAGAGGATTGCTGATTGAAAGCCACACCCAGAGCCGATCTCTAATATTTTTTTATATTTAAAATCGAGAGCCTTACCCTTCAAGAGCTCTTGGACTTTAGAGGCAACAATAAGTGGTTGGGAGATTGTTTGTCCTGCACCAATAGGGAGTGCCGTATCCTCATAAGCTCTTGAGCTCAATGCCTCCTCAATAAAGATATGCCTTGGAATAGCTCTAAATCTATCAAGCACTCTAACATTTGAGATACCTTTTTCTGCAAGCCGAAGCACTAGCCGTTCTCTGGTTCTGGCAGAGGTCATGCCCACCCCAGATTGAATCATATCTTCTCCATCAGTTTACCTAATGATTGTAAGCTAGATTCATCGTTATAGTTATAGCTTACGGGTGTTATAGTTATGTAATTATTAGCAAGACATTGAAAATCATCTTCAAATTTACTGGATATAGGGTTCCCAGCTTTTCCCAAGGTAAACTGAAAACAATTTTCGATACTTGAATCTAAAAATAATTCAGAGGATGGGTGACGTCTTCCATGAGGGACAACTTTAATACCTTTCAAATCTGAAAACATAACATCAGGTACATTTATGTTAAAGATGTTATGGCTAAACGGCTTAAGCAGATTTGAGGCATTAATAAGTTTTTCGATAAATAGGCTGGCTGTTTTAAAATATTTATCTCCTCGTCCATCTAAAGATATCGCGATAGATGGGTAACATAAATTTCTTCCCTCCAAGGCACCCCCAAAGGTTCCTGAGTAGATAATATCGTCACCTAAATTAGCCCCATGATTGATACCTGAAATTACTAAATCAGGCATACGGTCAGCTAAAAAATAATTTAAACCAAGATAAACGCAATCTACAGGTGTTCCATCGACTACAATAAAATTATTACTAATTTTTGTTGCTTCTATATGCTTTCTGATTGTTAAGGAGCTGCTAGATCCTGACTTATCTGTCGAGGGAGCAATCACCGTGACATCATGTGAATTTTTGAGAAAATGATAGAGCTCATTTATACCTTCAGCTTTATAGCCATCATCATTTGTGAGTAAAATATTCATTAATGATCTATATCCTACTTTAATTAGGTAAAAAATATACTTATGAGTGATAAAGAAGAATTTTTAAGAGCCATGCGGGGTGTAAAAAGATTAAAAAAAGACCCGAAGTATGCATTTAAAAAAAAGGTCAGGCCTAAGCCAATAAATCTCATTAAAGACAACATTGAAATCATCAAAGAGACTTTAGCTGCCAATAACTCCTCTGGCCAACTAAGCGAGGGAGTCACGTTCACAAGAAAGAAAATTAAGAAACTTCTTCTTAAAAGGCTCACCGAGGGTCAATTAAATGTTGAAACAAGCATAGATCTCCATGGTCTTACTCAGATAAAAGCTCGTCATTTCCTTAAAGAAACCATAAAGTCCTGCAAACAAAAAGGCTTGCTTTGCGTTAGAGTGATACATGGAAAAGGAATACGCTCAGGGATGTATGGTCCGGTATTAAAGGAATTAACTTATCAGATTCTAAGTGAGATGGATGAAGTTCTCGCATTCTCAACCGCAAAAGATTTTGATGGTGGGAGCGGAGCTGTTTATGTCTTGTTAAATAGCGTGTCTATTGACCGTCAATAACCCTAAAAAATACCTCACCCTCACGGATAAGTCCTAATTCACGTCTAGCAATCTCTTCAATGGCTTCATTGCCTTCCCGAAGATCTAAAATCTCTGCCTTTAGCTGTTCATTCACGATATTTAATTGCTGATTTTCCAGCTCGATATCCTCTAAATTGCTCTTGATGGCATTAAGAGACTGAATGCCATCCCTATCAATCCATATTTGATACTGCAAAAGTAAAAAAAATATTACAAGAAAAAAGGTAATTATCTTTAGGGGAAAGTTCATAAAGATATATTAAAGGCCTCTGGACCCATAAAGTTTGCATTTGCTCCAAGCTCAGCCTCAATTCTGAGCAATTGATTATACTTAGCTAATCTGTCTGATCGACAGAGCGATCCTGTTTTAATTTGAGTTGCTGAAGTGCCCACTGCAATATCAGCAATTGTTGTATCCTCAGTCTCACCCGAGCGGTGTGAAACCACTGATGAATATTGATTTTGAGTGGCTAGATCAATTGCATCCAGAGTTTCAGTTAATGTACCGATTTGGTTAGGCTTAATTAGGATACTATTGCCAATATTCATATCAATTCCTTTTTTAAGGATTTCTGGATTAGTGACAAAAAGGTCATCACCAACGAGTTGCACTTGATCTTTATAGGCATCACTTAATTTTTTCCAGCCATCCCAATCATCCTCAGACATACCATCCTCAATAGAGATTATTGGATATTTACCAATAAGATTTGCCAAATAGCTCACAAAATCGCCGGAATTGAATTGCTTATTCTCTGAATTCAAACTATAAATACCATCTTTAAAAAATTCTGAACTCGCAACATCTAGCCCAAGAAATACTTGCTTGCCGGGAATATAGCCTGCACTCTCAATAGCAGAAAGAATTAATTCAAGCGCTTCTTCGTTAGAATTTAAATCAGGAGCAAATCCTCCTTCATCTCCAATACCCGTGCTAAGTTTTTTTTGATTTAGAATCGCTTTGAGGTGATGGAAAATCTCTACACCAGATCTCAGAGAATCGCTGAATCTTTCAAACCCAACGGGTAAGATCATAAATTCTTGTATATCAAGAGCATTATCAGCATGCGCACCGCCATTGAGTATATTCATCATGGGAACAGGTAGCGAGGGCTTGAGGCCTCTTTCATTGGCAATGTGGGCATAGAGCCCGATCTGATTTGAATTTGAAATGGCTTTTGCTAATGCCAATGAAACCGAGAGAATAGCATTTGCTCCTAAGCGCCCTTTATCTTGAGTACCGTCTAATTTGATCATCATTTCGTCTACGATTGATAAACTAGCTTCAGCACCAATCAAATGATTAGCTATTTCTGAATTAACATTATTAACCGCTTGCAAAACACCTCGGCCTAAATAATTACTTTCATCATTGTCCCTTAGTTCAACTGCCTCATGAGCTCCTGTCGATGCACCTGAGGGTGAAGCAGCTCGACCTTGGACGCCATTATCTAAAATGACCTCTGTCTCTACAGTAGGATTACCCCTTGAATCAATAATTTGTAAAGACTTGATTTGTTTAATTTTCATTAATTTCCTTTTAGTTCAGTAATATTTTTAATGTAGTTGAGAAAAATAGGATGGGCATCTCTAGGATTAGAGGTGAACTCGGGGTGAAATTGACTTGCAAAAAACCATGGATGCTCCGAGAGCTCAATTGCCTCAACTAGGCCATCGACAGACCTGCCTGAAAAAATTAATCCACTACTCTCATATTGTTCTAAATATAAATTATTAAATTCATAGCGATGTCTATGTCTTTCATAAATCTTCTCAGTTTTATAGATTCGACTGGCGAGAGAACTCTTTGTTAAATGTATTTCTTGTGCCCCCAGCCTCATTGTTCCGCCAATATCTGAATATTTATCTCTTAATTGGATATCTCCACTTTGTTCAATCCACTCACTGATAAGTGCTATTACTGGGTTCGATGTGTTTGAATTAAACTCGGTCGATTGTGCATCTTTTAGACCAATAACATTTCTTCCGAACTCAATGAGCGCTAACTGCATTCCAAGACATATGCCTAGATACGGAATATTCTTCTCTCTTGCAAAGCGAACGGAGGCAATTTTTCCCTCAGTGCCTCTATCGCCAAATCCCCCAGGCACCAATATACCATCAGCAATTTCCAATAACTCAATTCCCTGGCTCTCAATATCTTCAGCTTCTATGTGATGAATATTAACTTTTGTTTTTTGGTGAAACCCTGCATGATCTAATGCCTCATTCAAGGAAATATAAGCATCTTGTAAATTGGTATACTTACCTACCATTGCGATATTAACTTCTTTATTTATCGATCTTCTTAATTCAACTACATTTTTCCAATCTTTAAGGTCTGCGAGCTTTTCTGGTTTGAGTTGGAGCTGACTGACTACAGCATCATCCAGGCCTTGAGATTTAAGTACCATAGGAATTTCGTAAATATCCTCTACATCATATGCAGAGATAACGGCCTCCTTCGGTACGTTCGTAAATAATGCTATTTTATTTTTTTCATCTTCGGGAAGTATGTGATCCGAACGACAAATTAGGATATCAGGTTGTATGCCAATAGATCTTAATTCTTTAACTGAATGCTGAGTTGGCTTTGTTTTGATCTCTCCAGAAGTTTTAATATATGGGACAAGTGTTAAATGAATATAAAGTGTATTTTGTTTGCCCAATTCAAGACCAATTTGCCTAATCGCCTCAATAAAGGGTAATGACTCAATATCGCCAACCGTTCCTCCGATTTCAACTATGCAAACATCTGCCCCCTCAGAGCCTTTAAATACGAGACTTTTTATTTCATCGGTAATATGAGGTATCACCTGAACAGTTGCACCTAGGTAATCACCTCTTCTTTCTTTAGCAATAACCTGCTGATAAATTTTACCTGTCGTCACATTGCTTAACTTTGAAGTTTTAATTCTCACAAATCGTTCATAATGACCTAGATCCAGATCTGTTTCTGCGCCATCTTCAGTAACAAATACCTCTCCATGTTGAAACGGGCTCATTGTACCCGGATCTACATTAATGTAAGGATCAAGTTTGATCATCTTGATCTTGAGCGATCTAGAATCGAGTAAGGTGCCTAAGCATGCTGCAGTGATTCCCTTGCCCAAAGAGGAGACTACCCCACCCGTAACAAATACGTACTTAGTCATGCCTTCTGCCAACCTAAAATTGCCAGAACAAATATAACAATTTGAAACATTGCAAAAATTATTGTGGAGTTGTCTAAAATTAACAAATTCTTAATAATAAAACTAGCTAAAAATTATCAAAGGTAGGGTTGCAGCGGAACATCCCACTTAACTTTATAGTTTTTTTCACCCATAATTTGCTCTCGCGCTAAATCAGAAACACAAAGATTCGATACTGCTACCAACTTATCCTTATAATAAATTAGGGGCACGTATGACCTTAACCATGGAAAAATATTTTTCTCATTGAGGATATTTTTAAGAGTCTTATGTCTGCTTGCATTCCAAGGTATGATTTTATTAATATTTTTGATATTCGTTACCTTTAAATGATTGAGTGACCACTCAATAGGAAGTACATTCACTGAGTCCCTCGCTACCTCGAATTCAATTTCACCATAATATTGATTTATTTGAAGATCTAATTTCTCAAAGAAATAAATTTTATTTTTAAATACCCAGAATTCAATCTTATTAATTTCAAAAAGCTTTTTTGATGCAAAGCTTTTGGTATCAAACTGTTCAAGAATAAGGCTGATCAAAAAATCTGAAGGATGCTTGTTACTCACAACATAAATTAGACGCTTGATGAGCCCTCTTCTCAAGCTAACCGGAATAGATTTAATAGATTCATCGATGAAGCCTTTGCAAGTAATCTCCTTGATTTTAGATTCATATTCACTATGAACAAAAGTTAATTGCTGATTGATCTCATTAATAGTTCTAACAAGATTATTGCTTCCATTTGGAAAGTGATGATTCAGAAGAGGAGTTATATTATTTCTAATTTTATTTCTATCAAAGTCGTCAGAAAGATTAGATGGGTCTTCAATAAATGCTATTTTTAATGTATTTAATTCATGCACTATCTCTGCTCTGCGAATATTTAACATCGGTCTTAATAAATGACCTTTTTTTAGTTTTCTATATCTTCTTATGCCCTGTAAGCCATTTAGTGTTGTTCCCTTGATCATTCTCATTAAATAAGTCTCAAATTGATCGTCTTGATGATGTCCTGTCAATAAACAAGAATGTTCGTCCAAATATTCAAAAAGATGTTTATACCTTAGCTCCCTTGCTGATGCCTCTAAGCTTTTTCCTTTTCTCTTGAGTACTTCAATATCAATAGCAAAAAAATTTATTCCTCGACTGCAACAAAATTGACTACATTGCTCTTGCCACGCATTTGAATTAGCGTGTAAGTGGTGATTAATATAAATAGCAGTTAATTTGTCTGGTTTAAACTGGAAAAGCGCCTCTAGAAGAAGAGTTGAATCAGCACCACCGCTATATGCCACTACAAAATGATTTAATTCTGGATTCTCTTTCTTGAAACGCGTAATTTCTAATTGAATTTTTTCAATAGCACTATTATTTTTTTTAAACATCGAATGAGTGATCAATTCTCAATATAGCTACCAAAGTTTTCAATTTTTTTATGGCGATTAGATAGCAAATTTTTTACGGTTGTATTTTGAAGCTCAGATAAGTTTCTCTTAAGCTCCCTTTGAATACCTTTAAAGAAGTCCTCCCCTGCTCTATGTGCCCCTCCCAAGGGCTCTTCAAGAACTCCATCAACCAAACCAAGCTGATAAAGTTTATCTGATGAGATACACAGTGCCTCTGCTGCCCTTGGCGCCTGAGTGGCATCTTTCCAAAGAATTGAAGCACAACCTTCCGGAGAGATGACTGAGTAAATACTGTACTTAAGCATTAAAAGCTTATCTGCCACACCGATAGCTAGTGCACCCCCAGAACCGCCCTCACCAATAATAAGACTAATGATAGGAACTTCGAGTTGTGACATTTCAAATAGATTGCGTGCAATTGCTTCACTTTGTCCTCGTTCCTCTGCCCCAATACCTGGATAAGCACCCGGTGTATCTATCAAGGTAATAATCGGTAGGTTAAATTTTTCTGCGAGCTTCATAATTCTAAGCGCCTTTCTGTAACCCTCAGGCTTTGGCATACCATAATTTCTATAAACTCTATCTTTAGTGTCTCTTCCCTTTTGATGGCCTAATATCATGACCTCAATGCCGTCAAGCCTCCCAATGCCTCCAATTAATGCTGGATCATCTCGATACATTCGATCTCCGTGAAGCTCCTCAAAATCATCAAAAATTCGATCTAAATAGTCTAGGCAATAAGGCCTTAAGGGGTGTCGTGCTAATTGAGTGATCTGCCATGGACTTAATCTGCTAAATATCTTTTTGGTAAGTGTGTCGCATTCCTTCTTGAGTCTGCTAATCTCCTGGCTAATGTTTACTCCTGAATCATCTTTCAAATATTTTAATTCTTCAATCTTTGCTTCCAGCTCAGCAATAGGCTGTTCAAAATCAAGAAAATTTAGACTCATTTTTATTCCTCTCCAAGGAGAGCATCCTTACCAAAATGGAATTTAAAGCTATCCTTATCAACCATTGAAATCAATTTTTCACGAAAATTCAAATTTGGTTTAATCTTATACTCCTCTCCCATTGAAATTATCGCTTTGCTCTCTCCTTTATCATACTCTATACAGACCTCACACACTCCTGATGGAGTTTCTTTAATTAGATTAACGAGCGACTTATTTTTTTCTATGGCTCCTGAATCTTTTACTAATGCAATTGTTAGTCTCTTGGCTTTGCTTTCAATTATTTGATCTATATCTAGTAGCTTTTCACCTGTAATTCTATTCGAATTTAAATAATCATCATACCTAAGGATTCCTTCTATAATGATTATTTTCCCTTTCTCTATAAGGTCCTTAAAAGAATTTATGGCATCCTCAAACAACATAACTTCAATACGTTCTTGCCCATCATCAATGTTAAGAGTAAGCCGGGATCCTCTTCTTCTAAAGTCAGTGATCATTCCAGCTGATATTACTTTTTTTCTCTGTCTGTAATCATTGCTTGTGTTATTGTCGAGGTGCGCTTTGATGGGCTTAATCGCCAGTTTTTTACAAAACTCTCTATATGCCGAAAAAGGGTGCCCTGATAAATAAATTCCTAGAGCTTTATATTCGTTAAATAGCTTTTGTCGATCAGTCCAAAGCGTTGCAGATTTCAATGGTAGCTCATAGTGACTGGAATCTTCCTCGATGCCAAATAATGATCTTTGGCCTGATTTTGTTGATTCCGCTTGAGATGAAGCCATAACAAGCATATCTTGCAGGCTTTCTAATAAATCCTCCCTAGAGCCAAAATCATCAAGCGAACCAGAAAAAATCAAGGATTCAAAGCTTCGTTTATTTAATTTTGCATCAACCATTCTAGTAATAAAATCTGAGAAACTTTTAAATAATCCATCTGATTCTCTTGATTTAATTATTTGTTCGACTACATTTCTACCGATTCCTTTAATAGCCCCTAAGCCGTATAAAATTGCATCTTTATTTATTGCGCTAAATTTATACTCTGACATATTTATGTTTGGAGGAAGGATAGCAATATTTGAATTTTTAGCATCATTGATAAGAATAATAAGTTTATCTGTGTTATCCATATCAAAGCTCATAGAAGAGGCTAAAAAGATACTTCTATAATTACACTTTAAATATGCTGTTTGATAAGAGATGAGTCCGTAGGCTGCTGAATGACTCTTATTAAATCCGTAACCAGCAAACTTTTCAATGATCTCAAAGAGCTCTTCTGCTTGTTCAGATTTATGACCATTTTTAATGGCACCATCAATAAAAATCTGCTTTTGCTCTCGCATTTCTTCTGGCTTCTTCTTGCCCATGGCTCTTCTTAAAATATCTGCATTGCCAAGCGAATACCCTGCATAAATTTGTGCAATTTGCATGACCTGCTCTTGGTAAAGAATCACTCCATAAGTAGACTCTAGAATCTCCTCAAGTGATGCATCAAAATATGACCCCCTGTTTCGAATACCCCCATGCTTTCTTGCCACATAGTCATCAACCATTCCAGATTGAAGGGGTCCTGGACGAAAAAGTGCAATGAGTGCAATAATTTCCTCGATCGTATCAGGTAAAAGCCTTTTTACTAGCTGTCTCATTCCTGGTGACTCAAGCTGAAACACACCTACCGTATCACCTGCCTTTAATAATTCAAATGTCTGTTTATGAGAGAGCTCAATTGAGCTTAATGATAAATCCAAGTCATATGCTTTTTTTATTCCACGCAGAGTTTCTTTGATTACCGTTAGAGTTTTTAGACCTAAAAAATCAAATTTTATAAGTCCAATTTTTTCTAATTCATCTTTATCTAATTGGCTGATAATATGTTGTTCTTCATCAAAGTACAAAGGCATATACTCAGTTAAATTTTTAGGTGCAATGACAACGCCTCCGGCATGCGTTCCGGCATTTCTTACTTGTCCCTCAAGCTTTTTGGATAACTCAATTAGATTCTGAACATCCTCATTTGTCTCATAAAGTTCGCTTAACTCAGGACTGTCTTCAAGCGCCTTTTCAATGGTAATACCAACCTCAAAGGGTATGAGTTTAGCAATCTTGTCAACGTAGCCGTAACTTAATCCAAGTACTCTTCCGACATCTCTTACTACAGCCCTAGCTGCCATCGTACCGAAAGTGATGATCTGTGAGACGTTTTCTCTTCCATATTTTTCCGCTACATATTCAATAACCTTGTCCCTTCCCTCAATGCAAAAATCAATATCAAAATCTGGCATTGAAATTCTCTCAGGATTTAGAAAGCGCTCAAACAAAAGATCAAATTTTATAGGATCAATATCTACAATTCCTAAGGCATATGCTACCAGTGAGCCTGCCCCTGAACCCCGACCAGGGCCAACAGGTATATCATTTTTTTTAGACCAATCTATAAAGTCAGCTACAATCAAAAAATATCCAGCAAAGCCCATTTCACAAATAACCTCTAGTTCTTTTGCTAGCCTATTCTGGTATTTAAAACTATTACTTTCCTGCTTTGATAATCTATTTTCTAAACCCTTTTTGGAGGACCAGTTGAGATATTCCTCTATCGAGTTAAACTTCTTAGGTACCTTAAAGTCAGGAAATTTAAAAGATCGATCATCAAGATATACATTGCATCTTTTTGCAAGGCTGGCAGCATTCTCAAGAAGCACTTCAGCACCTTTAAACAATTTTTTCATCTCGTTAAAATCTTTTAAATACTGCTGCTCAGAGTAACTAATCCTATTTTGGTCGCTTAATCGATAGCCATGTTGTATGCAAAGCTTAGTCTCATGCGCCTCAAAGTCCTCGGGCTTTAAAAAGCACACATTATTAAAGGCTATCGGGGGCAATTTATACTTGCTAGCAAGCTTTAAGGTTTGTGAAATAGATAAATCACTCACTTGGTTGATTCTAGATACACCGATGTAGTGCCTGTCTTTAAAATGGCTCATTATACTTTTTACCAAATTTTCTTGTTGAGTGATATTTATTTGATCAAAGCTTTGAATGCACGCAATATGCTCACAATTATTCTGCATTAAAAATGCTTCTTGAATGCAAATTGGATTTGAAAACTTCCCCCTCCGTAAATTAGTTATTAAATAAAAGAGGTTTTTTAAGCCATCATTATTCAATGCAAGTAATGTTAATCTGCAAGAGTTAATTTTATTTTTTTCATCTTGATCAAGACTGAAATATATATCTGCACCAAGTATAGGATGTAATCCACTACTGATAGCCTTATGAAAAAATTTTGTATAGGCAAATAAATTGGCATGATCCGTTAACGCTATGGAATCATAACCAAGCTCTTTTGCATGCTTTAAGTAATCATCAATCCTAATTATTCCATCATCTATAGAATATTCAGAATGAACATTAAGATGTACAAATTGACTCATAGTTTGTTTAATGGTGCGAAGCTCATACGATGATAACGTGTAGGTCCTATTTCAAAAATACTTCTTAAATGCTGTTTTGTTGCATACCCTTTATTTCTATCAAGACCATACTTAGGGAATTTTTTACTCATTTCAAGCATGAGGTTATCTCTGTAGACCTTTGCTAATATAGAGGCAGACTGGATCTCATAAATTTTTTCATCACCCTTCACTACTGTCTCATTACAAAAATTCTGTTTAATATAATCAGGACAAAAAAGTCCATCGATCATAACTTTATCAAAATTTATATTTTCAGATAATTTTGTAACTGCTCTGGTCATTGCTAATAAGGTTGCATTATGAATGTTATAATGATCTATCTCCTTATTATCACATAGCCCATAAGCAATTCCCTCTGGATTTAAAGATAGCTTTGAAGCAATGCTCTCTCTTTTTTGCGGGCTTAGTTTTTTAGAATCTTTGATATTTTCCAATTTTTTTTGTCTGCAAACATAAGCACAGGCAACTACCGGACCAAATAATGCTCCCCTTCCGACCTCGTCAACACCTACAATGATCATTCCATCATATCTTTAATAACATCATTAATAATTCTAGATCTATCTATATCAAGAATCTCCAATAATGCTTCTCTTGCACTATTAAATTTATGGATATTTTCATTTAATAGCATATTCATTAAGCCTTCACCTAGCGCACTGACCTGATCATGATGGCCGATATACTCTCTATAAATCTCCTTATTTAAAAGAATGTTTGGTAAAGCATAAAATTTCAATTGAGTTACACCAAATAATTTATAAATGAAGTAATTTAATTTACTAACCTTGTAGATTACAATGGCTGGCTCTCCTAGCAAGGCGAGCTCTAAAGTCACAGTACCTGATGTAGCAATACTTAAAGCTGAATCTTTTAATGAATTAAAATCTTCATTAATTTGATATGCATACTCAAAATCTAAAGACATTTGACCAAGAAGTTCTATAATTTGATTAAGATTTTTCTCGCTATATGCTAAAAAAATTACTCTGATGTCGATTTTTTTTTGGATAAGGTTTAAGGCATCACATGCAAAAGGTAAATTAAGTTTGATCTCTTGTGATCGGCTTCCCGGGAAGACGGTAATCCTACGAAATGATGAATTATTTGATTGTTTGGCTTGATGTTTGTTTTTATATTTTGATGCTCCGGGGTGGCCTATGCATAATGATTTCACATTATGAGATGTATAAAAATCAACTTCGAATGGAAATAAGCAGAGCACCATATCGATATACTTTTTAACATAATGAATTCTTGATTTTCTCCAAGCCCAAAGCTGAGGACTGACGTATTGTACTGTGCTAATGCCAGATTCTTTTAAATGATGATAAATTCTAAAGTTAAGGTCAGGACTATCGATGCCAATGTATATATCTGGATTTATTTGTAAGGTTTTATTGATAAGCGACCTAATTTTATTTTTTAACACAAAGTATTTTTTTAATACATCAGTAAAGCCCATAACTGAAAAATCATCAAGGTGGTACCAAGGCTGCAACCCCTCATTTATCATTCTCTGACCGCCAACACCATAAAAATTTGCATAAGGATATTGCTCTTTGAGTGTTTTTATAAGTTCAGCACCTAATAGATCTGCAGATGCCTCAACCGCAGTAATTACAAACTTTGGATTGTAATTCTGCTCTTGCAACTACCTTGTTATACCTCGAGTGGAGGCATTGATAGCGCTGATCAATAATTGGATAGATTCGCTCTCAGAATTTAATGCATTGAGTTTAATTAGCGCTTCTTCGAGAGTATTTTTTTGTCTGAATATAATTTTAAAAGCATTCTTAATTAAACGAATCTCATATTGATCAAAGCTTAATCTTTTTAAACCTTCAGTGTTTATTCCCTTTGCAGACGCAGGAATGCCTTGAGCCATTGTAAAGGGCAGTATATCCATGTTGATGTATGAATTAGCTGCTAAGAAAGCATGAGATCCAATTTTAACAAACTGATGAA
Organism: Gammaproteobacteria bacterium; assembly: GCA_030834065.1. Taxonomy (GTDB): domain Bacteria; phylum Pseudomonadota; class Gammaproteobacteria; order Steroidobacterales; family Rariloculaceae; genus JAURFX01. The sequence continues at coordinate 726 of JAURFX010000010.1, read as the reverse complement.
TATTCACTGAACCCCCGAGAATAACTTTAGAATTAACCTCAACATGGCCGGCAAGTGTTGCTTTGTTAGCAAAAATATTTTCATTGCCAACTTGACAGTCATGGGCAATATGAACATAAGCCATAATCCAATTAAAGTTTCCAATTTTTGTGATCCCACCACCATCAGCGGTACCTCGGTTTATAGTGACAAACTCTCTAATCGTATTATTGTTACCAATCAATAGTTCGCTTTTTTCGTATTTAAATTTTTTATCTTGAGGTAAAGAGCCCACAGATGCAAAGGGATGAATATAATTTTTTTTGCCCAGTGTAGTGTACTGACCTATAAAGGCATGAGCGCCAATCGCTGTGTCTTCCCCTATCGTTACATCATCCTCGATTATCGCGTAAGGTCCTATCTCAACAGAATCATGTATATTTGTATTTTTCCCAATTATTGCAGTCCTATGTATCATAAATGCTTACCGGGCGCCTGAGTGAGTATCGATTCAGCCATGATTTGATCATCAACTTTAGCAGTGCAGTGAAATTTAAAAAAATTTCTTTTTACCTTGATGATTTCTGCATAAAAAATAATATCTGTATCAGGATAAATAGGACGTCTAAACTTAGATTCCTCAATGCCAGTTAAAAAGAGAATAAATTTGTTACTGGGATCATTATTTGATTTATGAATTAAGACGCCTGCAGCCTGAGCCATGGATTCTATAATTAGAACTCCGGG
>JAURFX010000101.1 GCA_030834065.1 Gammaproteobacteria bacterium | reverse complement strand
TGATATCGGTACCACCCTTCTTAAAGGCATAGTGTTGAAAAATTTCTTGGTGGAGAGGGATATTAGTCTTGATGCCATCGACAACTGTTTCCTCAAGTGCCCCAAGCATTTTCTTTATCGCATCTTCACGCGTTGATGTATGACAAATGATTTTTGCTATCATGGAGTCATAGTAAGGAGGCACTTGGTAACCACTATAAATATGGCTGTCGTACCTTACACCCATTCCTCCGGGAGGATGCCATAATTTTATTGTTCCAGGTGAGGGCATAAAGGTTTTTGGATCCTCTGCATTGATTCTGCATTCAATAGCATGCCCATTAAATTTTATATCTTTTTGCTTCCAGGGTAATTTTTGCCCTGCAGCTAAAAGTATTTGTGTTTTTACAATATCAATTCCGGTTACCATTTCGGTGACTGGATGTTCCACTTGGACACGGGTATTCATCTCGATAAAGTAAAACTCACCATTTTCATAGAGAAACTCAAAAGTACCCACACCTCGATAGTTAATTTTTTTACAGGCTTCGACGCAAATATTTCCAATTTTTTCTCGTTCTGCATCTGAAATTCCAAAAGCCGGTGCTTCCTCAATTATTTTTTGATGTCGTCTTTGCATAGAGCAATCTCTCTCACCAAGGTGAATCACATCACCATGAATATCAGCAACAACTTGAATCTCAATATGTCTTGGGTGTTCTAAAAACTTCTCCATATAGACCGCATCATTACCGAAAGCAGTTTTAGCCTCACTTTTGGTTATGGATATCGCATTAAATAGGGCAGCTTCATTATGCACAACTCGCATGCCTCTTCCACCGCCACCGCCTGTAGCTTTGATAATGACTGGATAGCCAATTTTTTTTGCTATTGCTGCATTTGTTTTTTTATCATCTCCAATGCTTCCATCAGACCCTGGCACACAGGGGATACCAGCTTCTTTCATTGCTCTTATCGCTGATACCTTATCTCCCATTAATTTGATGGTTTCAGATTTTGGGCCTATAAATGTAAAGCCACTTTCTTCAACTTGTTCAGCAAAATCTGCATTCTCAGATAAAAATCCATATCCAGGATGGATCGCCGTTGCATCTGTTACCTCAGCAGCGGAGATAATACTCGGCATATTAAGGTAACTTTGAGCGGATTGCGCAGGCCCAATACAAACGCTTTCATCAGCAAGCAGAACATGTTTTAAACTTTTATCAGCCTCGGAATAGACTGCTACAGTTTTTATGCCTAATTCTCTACAAGCTCTTAGAACACGGAGAGCTATTTCTCCTCGATTGGCAATGACAACCTTATTAAACATTGTCTACTCTATGATAAATAGGGCTTGACCAAATTCGACGGGATCCCCATTTTTAACCAATATTTCTTTGATTATGCCATTCTTATCTGACTCTATTTGATTCATCATTTTCATGGCCTCGATGATGCATAAAGTATCACCTTGGCTGACTTTATCGCCAACCTTAACAAATGAATCCGCATCCGGTGAAGGGGCTGAATAAAAGGTGCCGACCATTGGTGATATGACAGCATTTTCTATATTTTTACTATCTTTGGCATCAACTACATTATTATTCTCAATTACGGCTGGAGCAGGCGTTGCGGTTGGGACCGAGTGTTGCATTTGCAGATGTTGGTTTTGTGCGGATGGCGACACGTAGCCTGATCTGCTGATACGCACAGATTCTTCACCTTCTGTGATTTCAATTTCACCAATATTTGATTCTTCAAGAAGTTCTATGAGTTTTTTTACTTTTCTAACATCCATTTCTAGTTACCTATAATTTTACATGCAGCACTTACTGCGAGCTCGTAACCCACCGAACCAAGACCAAATATACATCCCTGAGCAATGTCTGAAAAATAAGATTTATTTCTGTATTCTTCTCTTGCGGAAATATTTGATAAATGTATCTCGATAAAAGGCACGTTTACAGCTAGGAGTGCATCCCTTAATACAATACTTGTATGGGTAAATGCTGCAGGATTAAAAAGAATAAAATCAATCAGATCTTTTTTAGTTGCATGAATTTTTTCTACGAGTTCGTGCTCTGAATTACTCTGAAAGTCTGTAAGCTTATGGCCATGCGAATCTGCAATCCCTCTGCATTTTTTAATAATGTCTTCTAGGTGATCATTTCCGTATTTATCGGGTTCCCTGGTTCCCAATAAATTCAGATTCGGACCATTTAATAGAAGTATATTTGCCATG
>JAURFX010000090.1 GCA_030834065.1 Gammaproteobacteria bacterium | reverse complement strand
TCTTGATTTCTGGGCATCTTGGTGCCCCCCATGCCTTATTTCTCTACCTCAGATGGATCTATTAAGGGATAAATTATTAGCTGATGGTATTGAATTAGAAGTCATTGCAGTGAGCGTGGATACAGATATTGATGAAGCCAGATATTTTATAGAGGATCATCCAGTAAAATTTAAAGTGCTAACGGATTCAGAAGGAGTTGTCCCTGCTGCCTACCAAATAAAAGTTATGCCTACCTCATGTCTAATAGACCGTAACGGTCAAATAGCTTACGAGCATAAAGGATTTAAACTGGGCGATGAAATTGAAATAGAACGTTTAATAAGAAAGCTATGGTAACTATGTTATTTTTTGTCATGTCAGAACATAACTTTGTTCATAAAATTAAAATGAAGCTATTCCAATTATTCATATATATTTTCTTAATTAGTAACGTCTTAGCCGAAGATACCACGTATTCGAAGGTAACGGCGATCAAGTCCACCGGGAAGGGGTCTAACGCCTCATTTCAATTAAGTATTAGCGGTCTGGATTCTGCTACTCAAATTACAACATCTGACGCATCTAAGCTCACTCTAAAGATTTCCTCAGCAACTGAAGACTTAGGCAAGTCTGCAGATATTTACAATGCAGTTTTAGTCAATAAAAAAGACTGGTGGATGCTAGATACAAATGGAAATTATATTCCTTGGAATATCAGATTAAAGACACTTGAGCCTTTTAGAGAAGGGGTCAGCCTAGAGGAAGAGGTCTCATTAGAGTTTCTATCAGGTAAATTTAATGTTACTGGCGAACTCAGGTATTTCTTTGCTTATGTGGCAGGAGATGCGAACTACTTTGTCGCGACACCAAAAGCAATAAAACTCAATATAGTTGAAGGAGGGGGCGAAACCAGTAGTGCGGCCCTATCTCTTTACAAGGATGATGTTGAGGAGCAGATAGTTCAATCCAAGTGTATTGTTTGCCACGTTGATGGCGGACTTGCCAGAAATTCAGATTTGCGGTTTTCGCAGAGAAACGAACTTTCAGCAGAAAATAACTTTGACACTTTTAAAAGCTTTCTTAAGTCCCGGGAAGGTGGAACTGACTATATTTTGGAGAACGCCTCAGGCGGCAGGGGGCATCCTGGAGGAGTTCAGTTAGCCGAGGGTGGCGCGCAATATAAAGTGCTTGAGAACGTCCTGAGATCAATTGAGGATGAAGGAACAACAGGTAATATCAATTTTGGTTCCTCTGTGGATAGCTCTGCAGATGAGCTGAATTTCTTCGAAGGAGTTGTACTTGAGTCTAAGGAGAAGACGTTGCGGCGGGCTGCGCTTATTTTGGCGGGTCGTATACCTACAGATGCTGAGATTGCGAAAGTTCGTGACGGCGACGAGTCTGACTTTGACGAAGCTCTATTAGGCCTGATGGAGGGGGAGGGGTTTCATCAGTTTTTGGTCGAGGGCACTGAAGATAGGTTATTGATAGAGGGAGGGTGCGTAATTGCAGGAAATCAATATGGCAATTGGCCGTTGTTACAAAACAAATTATATGAGGATACTACAGCTCTGCTAGACAAAGGACTGGACCCGAACAATAAAGTTGAGCAAGCAGTAAATAAATGGTTGAACAAATCAGCTGCCGAGTTAGTAGCTTATGTTGTTGAAAATAACCGCCCATACACTGAAATTCTGACAGCCAACTATACAATGATGACACCTCTCATTAATGAGGTATTTGGTGGAACTGCTGTATTTAGTCAAGATGACCCTCATTACAAATTTAAACCAGGGAAAATTACTCAATATTATTACCGGTCAGAAAATGAAGTAGATCAAGATTCAGCGATAGCATTCGGTTCTGTTAAGAAAGTTTCAAAGATTGGGAAGCCTGTTGAGAATTACCCTCATGCCGGAATACTCTCTGATCATGGATTTTTATGCAGATACCCAACAACTCCAACCAATAGAAACAGGGCGCGTGCAAGATGGACGCTCTATCACTTCCTTGGCATAGATGTTGAGAAATCAACACAGCGCCCTAATGATCCTGCAGCACTTGCAGACACCAACAATCCCACGATGAATAATTCAAAATGCACTGTTTGCCATGCAACCTTAGATCCTGTTGCAGGTGCATTTCAAAACTGGGATGAACGTAACATGTACAGAAGTATTGATGGTTTAAATGCTCTAGACGGTTTCTATATAAGTCCTCCGGATGGAAATGACAGTCTCTATGAACAAGGTGATACATGGTATCGGGACATGAGAGCTCCAGGTCTATTCGAAATAAAATTAAAAGACCAAGACTATTCACTTCAAGAATTGGCTGATCTGATAGTTAATGAGGATGCTTTCTACAAGGCGACAGCTAATTTCTGGTGGCCATCGATCTTCGGTGACAAGACTATTGATAGGCCCTCAGTACAAAGCGATTCTGATTATGAATTGAAATTAGAAATTTATAATGCACAACAAAGAAGCATTTCAGATTTTTCGACTCGATTAAAAGAAAACATTAATCTGAAAGAAATGCTTGTATCAATGATAAAATCTAAGTGGTTCAGCGCAGATTACGTGGATAGCAATAAAAATCAAAGACTGTATAGCTTAGCAAAATTAGGCAATGAACAGCTATTAAATCCAGAACAACTAGTCAGAAAAACTCAATCATTAACAGGAATAACCTGGGGAAGAAGTCTAGCCAGTCCCCATCCTATATTTGGTTATGAATATTCTACATAC
>JAURFX010000071.1 GCA_030834065.1 Gammaproteobacteria bacterium | reverse complement strand
TAGATACTGCTGCCGCTAATTGGCTTCTTGCAATCCATCCCATAGGTGATTGCAGGATAGGGTATTTGCAACCCAGTAAAGAAACTATCTTATTTGTCATAATGACTCCTTAACTTTTGACACTATGAGTGCCAATTCCCTGAATGGCTGATATCATTTTTTTATGAATAATTTTTCAGATAAAGCATCCACTTTAAAAAAGCTTGATGGAAGAAAGCAACGAAGCTCGCAAAGCTCGGATTTAATAGCGCAGGCAACAATAGACATAATTAACAGCGGCAATCTAAATCCTACTGCAAAAGAAGTGGCAGCAAAGGCAGGACTGGGGACGAGAACTGTTTTCCGCCAATATACAGATATGGATGATCTTTATTTAAGAATTCATAACATAATGATGCAAAAATTTAGAGGTAACAATGAATTAGTGCACCTCAATCAATGCCCATTAAATGAAAGAGCTGGAAAGCTTTTACATTCTTTTATTGATGCATATGAAGCCAATGAAAATATTATAAGAGTAACAATCAGCAGAATGCATCTTTCAGAACGATTAACTCGTAACCACAAGGAATTCTTGGGCCTGGTAAGCAGTTTTATTTTGACTCATCTACCTGAGCTGAGAACCATTAATTCTCTAAAGAGAGAGAATATTATTTTTGAATTTTCGCCTTCAAAGTGGTTTGCGCTTAAAAGTTTTCATCAATATGACAAAAAAGTAATCAGGAAGATGTTGCTTTTGTCAATCAAAGACTTGCTATCAAAAATTTTTTAAAAGTTTTAATTTTCCTTAAAAAAGGGTATATTTTGTATAGAAAATCTAATGGGGGGATCCATGAATAGACTATTTTTATCAACTATTTTCATTTTTGCAGGTTTAGCTTTGCCTTCAATTTATGCTCAAGAATCAAAATTAGTACTTGAGGAAGTCGTAGTCACAGCTACTAAGAAAGAAGAAAATGTTCAAGATATTGCTCAAACAGTCAATGCTTTAACTGAAAGCGTGATTGATGACTATCAAATTAGAGACATCGGGGAGATTGCTCAGCTAGTTTCTGGGGTTGAATTTACTCAGATTGATCCAAGAAGAGCTACGATAACGATGCGCGGTCAAAAGCTAGATCCAGATGGTGGTAACGATCAACCCATCCAAGTATATATTGATGAAATGCCAGTGAGACCAAATGTTGCATTCAATACTATGTACGACACCCAACGGATTGAGGTATTAAAGGGTACTCAAGGGACGCTTCAAGGAGTGGTTAGTGTTGGAGGAGCGCTCCAAATCTATACAAGAGATGCTACAGTTGGATCTGATGAGAGAAATGGATATATAAAGTACACGTTTGCTAATAATTACACGAGTATGCTGGAATTTGCGAGCGATTTTCAAATTTCTGACACGCTTGCATTAAGGCTTGCTGGATTAACCAACTCATCTGATGGTCATCAGAGAGAAAACGTGAGAACCAATGTTGACGAGAGCCATAACTATGATTCATTTAGATTGAGCCTTACATGGCAGCCTTCAGATAATTTCACTGCCAGACTAAAGTACACTAATATGGAGGGTGAGTATATAGCTCCAAGGCCTATTGCTGGCTCTGAGGGACCTATCACTCTTAATCCTGCAGCCTATGTGAGTCCATTCCTGGCTGGATTTAGTACTGTGCAGACATTTGCAACTATAGCTGATGCTCAATCAGCAATTTGGCCGTTTCTGACACAAGCTACAGCTGGCACATCTGCAGCAAGCTTTTATCAAATTATTTATGGTAAGCCTAATCTTAGCGATGTTGGCACATTAGCTGTCGGCACAAATAAAGCTTTTCATAATGTTGACCCATTGCAAAATAATTCGGGCGAAACATTAAATATGTTGCTAGATTATGATATGGGATCCCATTTGCTAGCCATTCGTTATTCAGACTATCAGAATGATACACAAGGGATACTTGATAGAGATATTATTGGTGCCTGGCCTTATGGTTTTGCTCAAGAGGTTAGAACCAATGCTGGCATTGAAACTTTTGAGGTAAGAATAAGTAATAACGATGATGGTAAATTGGAATATACATTAGGATTCTTTGATAGAGATTCCCAAACATACACCCATGCAGATTTAGATGCGACTGGAAGCACCTTTAACGCTGCTTACCCTGGTTATTCTACTTTACCTGGAAATTTAAGCTTGGTTGCTTCTTATGACTATGGTTCACCTTTTAATGCTTGCCAAGCTGGAAGAGATCCAGCTGTCTTTGCCTCATCATTTGCATATTTAGTTTGTTATGGTATTCCACTGGATAATAAAACAACCGCCTTTTTTGGTAACTTTAAATACAACCTCTCAGACAAGACATTTATTGAGTTTGGGTTAAGAGAGCAAGAAATTGATGTTTACACATCTCAACAACAATTTTATCCAAAATCAATTGTTGCTCCTGGAGTAGAAGTAGAGGGAATCCCTGCTGAATATCAAACAAGAACCAATGATTCAACTACTGGTAATTTTAAATTCGGTCACTTTATTGAAGAGGACGTTTTATTATATTTTGCTAGGGAATCCGGGGTCAGAAGCCCAGGAAGAACCATTACCCCTACTCAAGTTGCGCCAAGCCTACTTCCTTTTGATGAAGAAGAAACTGACATGACTGAAATTGGTATGAAAGGTTTATTTTTAGATGGCAGACTAAAACTAAACATTGCATATTATCAGTATGACTTTACAGGCTTCCAAACTAAATGGGATGGAGCAACTGCTAGAACTTTTGATCCTGTGACTAATGCCCCGCTAGCAACAGCTCAAGTTCAAGGTGGTTTATTTACTAACAATGATGCAGAAATAACTGGATTTGATATTGAATACCAATATATTGTTAATGAAAATCTTATGCTTGGAGGAAGTTATTCAAAAAATGAAAGTGAATATGGCGCTGATTCAATAGCCTATATCACCGATACAACATACTCAGGAATGCTTGCAGCAACTGCAAATATCACTGGTTTGCCCCTCAATGATTCAACAGAAAATTCTATGAATTTTTATTTGGATCATTCTGTTCCATTCCTTAGCGGAGAAAGATACACCAGATACAATATAAACTGGAGAGACTCTAGAAAATCTATATCAAATCCCGATATTGGTATTGGCGAGTTATTTTTGGCTAATTTATACCTAGGGATAAGGTCGGGTGATGGCACATGGGATGTTAATTTATTCATTAAAAATGTATTGGATGAAGTAGATTTATCCTTTATAAGTCCTTATTACTCTGATTATTCTATTATGGGATTTGGCGGAATTAAGACTGGTCTTTATGAAGCCAACACAAATATGGGAAGGCAAATTGGAGCAACCTTGACTTATAGATTTTAAGATTCAAGTAATTTTAAAACGGCAGCTAAAGCTGCCGTTTTTTTTATGTTTGAAAACTATTGACACTAATACTGTCAATAGTTCAAGATAAGATACTTTTTCAACTATAAAATAACAATGAAAGTTCTAAGAACGCCGGACAAATGCTTTAAAAATTTGAAAGATTATCCGTATAATCCTAACTATACTTTTATCCTAGCTAAAGACGGGACAACCCTCAGAGTTCATCATATTGATGAGGGTCCCATCGATGGTCCAATTTTATTAGCAATGCATGGCCAGCCTGTTTGGAGTTATTTATATGCTCGCATGATTCCTTTTTTAAATGAAGCTGGAATCAGAGTCATTGCACCTGATCTCGTGGGCTATGGCAAATCCGATAAGCCTGCTGCCCGAGAAGATTACTCCTATCAAAATCAAGTAGATTGGATGTCAGCTTGGCTTGAAGCCAATGATCTCAAAGAATTAACATTTTTTGGTCAAGATTGGGGCGGCCTTATTGGTCTTAGAATGGTAGC